>CBFGVD010000008.1:0-19184 GCA_965651965.1 uncultured Verrucomicrobiaceae bacterium
GGAAAACTTCGCCACCAGCGGCAGGGTGAAGCCCCCGACGATGAACTGCGCGATATTGACCGCGATGAAACGGAAGGAGTTCAGCTTCGTCCGCTCGTCGAGATCCGCCGTCATCACGCCGCCCAGCGCGGAGTAGGGCATGTTGTTCATCGAATAGAGCGTCATCAGCAGCGTGTTGGTGATGGCGGCGTAGGCGATCAGGGCCCCCGTGCTCCAGCCTTCCGGCGTGCTGTAGGCCAGCACCATGGCTACCGCCCAGGGCACGGCGGTCCACAGGATCCACGGGCGGAATTTCCCCCAGCGGGTATCCGTGCGGTCGGCCCAGATGCCCATGATCGGGTCGAAAATGGCGTCCCACAGCTTCGGCCATAGCAAGATTGCCGCCGCAGCGCTGGCGGAAAGGCCGAAGGTGTCCGTATAGAAGTTCGTCTGGAACAGGATCATCGTCATGAAGACGAAGTTCGCCGCGGCATCGGCCGCGCTGTATCCTGCCTTCTCGGCGAAGCTTAGCGGGGACGTTTTCATTGCGGTTCTTGCCGCTGCGATCCTGTGATCTCCCATACGCGGGGCGGGCCAAGGATTTCACCGGGGAGCATCATCCCGTGATGTCAGCCAAGATACGGTCGCCGGTGCCAGCGGAATCTCGTGTACCCGCGGGAGACGACTCGGAACGGATGACGGGCATGGGAAGGGCGCGGGGTTTTCACGGTCCGGCGGCGACTCCAGGCATGGGCTGTTGCTGTGCTTCCGGGCTTGGAAACGCAAGAGTAAATTAATCGGTTAATTTTTCTCTCGTCTTCAGCCGCGGCCTGGCCAAGCTCCGAGGCCGAAAAACAGAAACCCGCCTCATGAACACGTTCCGCCGCCGCACCTTCCTCGGCACCGCCGCCGCCGCCGCTTTTTCGTCCATCCGCTCCACTGCCGCGGACACCGCCGGATCTCCCGCCATCAAGCTCGGCCTCATCGGTTGCGGTTGGTGGGGGCTGATCGATGCCCGTGCCGCATTGAAGGCCGGGGGAGTGGAGATCGCCGCCGTGTGCGACGTGGATAGCGCCCATCTCGCGAAGGCCGCCGATGAGATCGAAAAGCTTCAGGGCAGCCGCCCGAAGATCTTCAAGCGATACCAGGAGTTCCTCGCCACGGAAGGATTGCAAGCCGTCATCATCGCCACGCCGCCGCAGTGGCACGCGCTTCCTTTCATCGCGGCTTGCGAACGGGGCCTGGCCGTCTATTGCGAGAAGCCGCTCGCCTATGACATCCGCGAAGGACGGGCAATGGTCGATGCCGCGGCCAAGGCCGGCAATATCGTGCAGATCGGCTTCCAGCGGCGGCAGGCGACCGGCTTCATGGAGGCCCGGAAGTACATCCGGGAAGGCAAGGCCGGGCGCATCGTCTCCGCGGAGGCGCAGATCCATTACACCGCGCCCGCTCCGGACCCGGCACCGGTCGAGCCGCCCGCCTCGCTGGATTGGGACCTGTGGTGCGGCCCGGCACCGCTCATTCCCTACAGCGCGGCGGTCGGCCATATGAACTGGCGGCTGGAGAAAACCACGGGGCATGGCCACCTCGTCGATTGGGGGATTCATCTCGTGGATAGCGCGCGCTGGATCCTCGGGGCGGGCGCTCCGCTCGCCGTCACCTCCGCGGGCGGGCTCCATGGCCTGAAGGGAAAAATCACCACGCCGGATATCCTGACCGTCCACTTCGAGTTCGAGCCATGCCCCCTGACCTGGCGGCACCGCATTTGGGGCGCCCAGGACATGTCTCCCGAAACCTCGAACGGCATCTTTCTCTACGGCGAGAAAGAAACGGTCTTCTGCACGGACAACAGATGGAGCGTCCTGAGGCCGGGCCGCGGCCAAAAGCCCGTGGTACATGAAGCGGGGAACGATTCCAGCGCCGTGCACATGGCGGAATTCCTCGATGCCGTGCGCACCCGCAGGCAACCGTCCTGCTCCCCGCAAGAGGGCCATCTTTCCACCACCGCGGTGAAGCTGGCCATGATCTCTTACGAAACCGGCTCGAAGGTCGCGTGGGATGCGAAAGCCGAACAAATCACCGGCAATCCCGGGGCCGCCGCGTTGCTCAAACGCGAATACCGCGAGCCATGGAAGCATCCCTTCACAGCCTAACCGGAAGCCGCATCCGGGCTTGTGCTACACGCAAGCGGTGCCCCAAACTGGGGCAATGAAGCGATTCTTGTGCGGCGCGTTGCTGCTTCTCGCCACTCCTGGTCCGCTGGATGCGGAGCAGACGGTCCCGGATCCGGCCGGGAAGCGGGGGACTTGGGAAGGCTGGGGCGTTTCCCTGGCTTGGTGGGCGGCGGTGTTTGGCGAGAGGGATGACCTCGCGGACGCGCTCTTCACCACCAAGGCGGTGAAAGTCGGGCCCGACCTCTTGCCGGGCCTCGGGCTCGGGATCGTCCGCTACAATGTCGGCGCATGCAGTTGGAACGAGGTGGACGGGAAGAAGATGGGCGTCTCCAGGATCATCCTGCGCTACCGGCAGATGGAGGGCTTCTGGCTGGATGGAAAGGACAGCAACCCTGACTCCGATAGCTGGGACTGGAGCGTGGATGCGAAACAGCGGGCCATGCTCGCGAAGGCGAAGGCGAGGGGTGTCCATAAATTCGAGCTGTTCTCGAATTCCCCCATGTGGTGGATGACGAAGAACGGCAATCCCTCCGGCGGACCGAAGCCCACGGATGATAACCTGGCTCCGGAACACGAGCGGGATTTCGCCGTCTATCTCGCCACCGTGGCCCGCCGGGCCAAGGACGAGTGGGGGATTTCCTTCACCACCGTTTCGCCTTTCAACGAGCCGAACTCCGAATGGTGGTTCCAGGATTGCAAGCAGGAGGGCTGCCATGTTTCCGCCGCCGCGCAGGAGCGTATTCTCCCCTTGGTGAGGGAGGAGCTGGACCGCCGCGGCTTGAAGGACCTGCCGATCTCCGCATCGGAGGAAACCTACTACGACCATGCAATCCGGACCTGGCGGAGCTTTTCCCCCGCGACCCGCGGGCTCGTCGCCCAGGTCAACGTACATGGCTACCAGGAGGCAAAGGGGGATCGGGCGGGACTTCACCGCCTCATCCGGGAAAGCGGCAAGCCGTTGTGGAATTCCGAATATGGCGACGGCGAGGAAGGCGGCCTGAAGATGGCGCGGAATCTCCACCGGGATTTCATGTGGCTGCGGCCACTTTCCTGGTCCTACTGGCAGGCGGTGGATGGCGGCGGCTGGGGTCTCATCGCCGGGGACATGCGGCGGGGGCGCATGCGGAAGGTGAACCCGAAGTGGCACGTGCTGGCCCACTACACACGCCACATTCCCGCTGGCTCCATCATCCTCGGCACGGGAGATGAAATGACCGTGGCGGCCTATGATCCCGCCAGCCGCAGCCTCTCGCTGGTATGCCTGAACGACACCAAGGAAGCCGCAACCCTGCAGGCGGATCTTTCCCGCTTCGCCGCCACCGGCGGCACCGCCGCCCGCTGGATCACCGAACCGGAGGGGAAGACGCGCTACCGGCCCCTGCCGGCCGTGTCCCTGGAAGGCGGACGCCTCGCCTTGCCCCTGCCGCCGCGTTCCGTCCAGACGCTTGTGATCGGGGGCGTGCGTCTGGAATGAGCGGCCCCGCGTCCGCGGCTCACTCCGGCAGCGTCAGCAAGCCTTCGTCTTCCTCCCGGTATTGCTCCAGCAGGAAGCCGTCGTTCGCATGCCAGAGCAGCCATACCGCGTCGCCCCATTTCGGCGGGGTCTGGTCCAGTTGATACTGCCGGTGCTGCATCTCCGCGCATAGCCTCCATTCCCCGCAGCGCACCCAGTATCGCGTGTGGGAGCCGTAGTAGATCACGTCTTCCACCGTCCCCGCGATCGCGTTGTCCGCCGCGCCGGAGGCGGGCTTTTCGCGCGTGACGACGAGCTTTTCCGGTCGGATGGAAAGGTGGATGCGGTCGCCGGGATTCACCGGCTTGTCGTTGTCGATCACGATGCTCCCGAAGTCCTTCACCTCGCAGCGGGAGAAGCGCGCGTCGATGGTTTCCGTGATCCGGCCGTCCAGGAAATTCGTGTCGCCGATGAAGGCGGCCACGAAGGAACTCCGCGGCGCCTCGTAGATCTGGACCGGCGGGCCGGTTTGCTCGATCACCCCCTTGTTCATCACCGCGATCCGGTCGGAGATGGACATCGCCTCGCCTTGGTCGTGGGTCACGTAAATGAAGGTGATGCCCACCTCGTCGTGGATCGCATCCAGTTCCACCAGCAGGCGCTGGCGCAGCTTCAGGTCCAGGGCGGCCAAGGGCTCGTCGAGCAGCAGCACCTTCGGCTTGTTGACCAGGGCACGGGCGATCGCCACCCTCTGCTTCTGCCCGCCGGAAAGCTGGGCCGGCTTCTTGTCCGCGTGGCTTTTGAGATCCACCAGTTCCAGCATCTGGTCCACCCCGCGCCGGATCTCGGCCTGGCTCCACTTCGCGATCTTCGGGCCGAAGGCGATGTTGTCCCGCACGGAGAGGTGGGGGAAGAGCGCGTAGCTCTGGAAGACGGTATTCACCGGCCGCTGGTCCGGCGGCAGGGGGGTGATGTCCTTGCCATCCAGCAACACGCGTCCGTTGTCCGGCCGGTCGAAGCCCGCGGCCATCCGCAGCAGCGTCGTCTTTCCGCAGCCGGAGGGGCCCAGCAGGGAGAAGGTCTCGCCCTTCTCGATATCGAGGGTGACATTGTCCACCGCGGTGAAGGAGCCGAAGCGGCGCGTCACGTTCTCGAAGCGCAGGTAAGAAGCCATTTCCGGCCAGGATAAAGGCGGAGGCGGCGGGAAAAGTCGATGGGAAAGGGTAGGGAGGAGGAAACATCCGGCATCCGGTGCGGAAGGCGCATGCGGCAAAGGAAATCGGTTTGCCGCGCGTGCCGCATGCGCTAGGAGACTGCGGCATGATCGACATGCTGGTGCGCCTCTACGACCTGCCGGAGAGCGGCGAACTCTACCGGAAGGTGGAAGCGCAGGGCATTGTCCTGCGGCGTGCCCGGGCTTTCGAGAAACACACCGTGGCGGACTTCGCCCGCATCCACTTCTCCGCCAAATGGGTGAGCGAGGTGGAGGTGGCCCTGAGCCGGCAACCCGTGGCCTGTTTCATCGCCACGCGGGACAAGGCGATTCTCGGCTTCGCCTGCCATGATACCACCATGCGCGGCTTTTTCGGCCCCACCGGTGTCGCGGAGACCGCGCGCGGCACCGGCATTGGCAAGGCCCTGCTCTTCAAATCCCTGGAGGCACTGCGGGACATCGGCCACGCCTATGCCTTCATCGGGGGCGTCGGCCCGCGGGAGTTCTACGCGAAGGCCTGCGGGGCCATCGAGATCCCGGGCAGCGATCCGGGGATCTACGGGGACATCCTGCCGTGAGGCGCGGCGACAGGGCGAAAGTATGCCACTCCGCGCTTGGCAAGGCCCCGATCCCGCGTATCGCTCTGGCCTGTGGCAGCCGGAACCATCCAAGACCCTTCCTACGTGCGGGATGCCTTCGCCCGCATCGCCGACCGCTATGTCACGACCAATCATGTCCTGAGCCTCGGCACGGACATCCTGTGGCGGCGGAAAGTCGCTCGGATCGTGAAATCGTGGAATCCCGCCCGCGTGCTGGATGTCGCCACCGGCACCGGCGACCTGGCCCTGGAGATCCAGGACAAGTGCCCGGAGGCGGAAGTCACCGGCAGCGATTTTTGCGCGGAGATGCTGGCACATGCCAGCCGCCGCGGCCTGGGCCGCACCCTGGTTGCGGATGCCATGGCGCTGCCCTTCCGGGACGCGGAATTCGATGTCGTGACGGTCGGTTTCGGCCTCCGGAATATGGCGGACTACGCCGGAGCACTGGGGGAAATGCGGCGCGTGCTGAATCCCGGCGGCCATCTGCTGGTGCTGGATTTCTCCCTGCCGGACGGCGTGGTGCGAAGGCCCTACCGCTGGTATTTGCACAACGTGTTGCCGAAAATGGCGGGACTGCTCACCGGCCAGAAAGACGCCTACGAATATCTCGGGGGGTCCATCGAGGAATTCCCGATGGGGAAGAGAATGTGCGAGCTGATCGAAGCACAGGGTTTCAAGGAAGCCGCGGCGGTGCCCTTGAGCTGTGGCGTGGCCAGCATTTACACGGCGGAAGCGGCCTGATTCTCCGGCTTCTCCGCGATCCATGCCCGGAGCAGCAGCGTCTGGAAAATAGGGACGGGCTCTCCGAAGCCTGCCGAGCTGATGATCCGGCGGATCTCATCAGGGGGCTCCACCGCCACGTCCCTCCCGTAGACCGTCCGCAACCCTGCAATCTTCTCCGCCACGGCCCCGCCGGGGTCTCCCAAGCGACACCATGGCTCCAGGAGCGCCTCGTAGTCCGCCGATGACCGGTTCGCGGAAAGGTCTGCCGTCAAAAGACGTCCTGCCGGTTTGAGTCTTTCCGCAATCTCTTGGAAAAAGCGCCCCCGGTCTTCCGGATCGAGCAGAAACTGCGAAACCAGAATGGAAAGGGCTGCATCGAATGGTTCCCCCCGGGGCAAACTCTCCAGGTAACCTTCATGGAAGCTGCATCGCGGGGAGACTCCCTCTGCCTCGGCTCGTTCTCGGCAGATCTCCAGCATGGCGGCCGCCGGCTCGACGGCCGTGAAAGACCATCCCGGGAAGAGGGGGGCCAAGGCGAAGATCTCCGCGCCCGTGCCCGCTCCCACGCACAGGATCCGCGCGTTGGCGGGCAAGTCGCCGAGCGCGGCGGCGGCCGTGTGATGCAGGGCGGCGAGCAAGGGGGCCAGGCGGACATTCCGCGTATCGTAGCAAGCGGCTTGATTCGGATCGAAGAAGGCGGGGTGGCGCAGCGGTGAGGACATGGAGGTTCGGATGGTGGAAAGGTATGTTTCCGGGTTTTCATGTCCATCAGCGGAACGATCACGGGGTTTTTTCTTGCTCCGATCGGAATTTTCAGTATTTTCTGAAATAGATGAACGAGGAACGGGATCTTCTCAAAACGGTGCGCGAGGAATTCGTGACCCAGTGGGGAGCGATGGGTTCCCAATGGGGCATCAACCGCACGATGGCTCAGATCCACGCCCTTTTGATGACCTCTCCGGAACCCCTGAGCACGGACGAGGTGATGGAAGAACTCCAGATCAGCCGCGGCAACGCCCATACCAACCTGAAAGATCTCGTGGCCTGGGGACTTGTCCGCGTGGTCGTCAAGAAGGGGGAGCGGCGCGAATACTTCGATGCGGAGAAGGATGTCTGGCAGATTTTCACCACTGTCACCCGCGAACGGAAGAAGCGCGAGATCGAGCCCGCGCTGGCGGTGCTCAATCATTGCGCGGAGAGCACGCGCGGCATGAGCACCCCGGAAGGCCGGGCGTTCCACGAGCAAGTGAAGCAATTGGAGGAATTCGTGGCCTTCGCCTCCAGGGTGGCGGATCGGGTCGGCTCCATGAAGCACGGCTTCGCGGTGCAGGCTGCTGCCAAGCTGCTGGGGTGACGTCTTCTCATTTGCCGAGATTTTTCAATAATTTCTGAAAATAAGAAAAGAAAGGAGATGGCTGTGAATCCGCAGATCGTGATATTCGGTGCGAACGGCTTCCTGGGCCGTTATCTGGCCCGCCATTACCAGCGGCAGGGCCGGGAGGTGGTCTGCGTGGCGCGCCGCCGCGAAGGCTGGAGCGGGGATGGCATGTTTCTGGAATGGGATGGAAAAAATCCGGGCCCTTGGGCGCTCGCGCTCGAAGGTGCCGACCGCGTGATCAATTTGGCCGGGCGGAACGTGAACTGCCGCTACGACGCCCGGAACCGCCGGGAAATCATGGAATCCCGCGTGGAGGCCACCCGCGCCATCGGCCGCGCGATCGCAGCCTGCAAGCTGCCGCCGAAGCTGTGGCTGAATTCCAGCACCGCCACCTGGTACCGCCACGCGGAGGACCGGCCCCAGGACGAGTGGCTGGGCGAGCCGGGAAAGGGCTTCTCGGTGGAAGTCGCCCGCGCTTGGGAGGAGGCATTCTTCGCCGCGCCGGTGCCGGGTGCTACCCGCAAGATCGCGTTGCGCACCGGGATGGTCCTCGCCAACGAGAACGGCACCGTCTTCGACGTGCTGCGCCACCTCGTCCGCCGCGGTCTGGGCGGGAAAATGGGCAAGGGAACCCAGCGCGTGAGCTGGCTCCACATGGACGACTTTCTGGCCGCCATCGATTTTCTTGAGGCGGATCCGCTGCTCGACGGCGTTTTCAATCTAACCGCGCCGGATTTTCCTACCAACCGGGAATTGATGCAGACTTTCCGCGAACAACAGGGAGCTCCCTTCGGCCTGCCGGCCGGGAAGTGGCTGTTGAATATCGGCGCACGACTGCTTGAAACGGAGCCGGAGCTTGTTCTCAAAAGCCGTTGGGCGGAGCCCCGGCGCTTGCGGGAGGCGGGCTTCCGCTGGCGCTGGCCCCATCTGGATGCCGCGCTGGCAGACCTGGAGCAGCGCATCGGCTTGCAAGGATTTTTCCGCCAGCCGGAGAGAAGGTCCGCGGGCGTGCGTATCTGGACGCCCGGGAGGAAGGCTGCCGCGGGAAGCAGGTGGGAATGAAAAAGACGTGAATTTTATGTTCTAAGATTCGTCTCACCCGCGGGTCTATATTCATAACCAAGCTAAAACATGAAAGCTGCAGTCGCTGTCGTTCTGGCGGTCCTCGGGGTCGCGATGTTTTCCGCGAGCCTCTGGCTCCAGCGGAACGGCCTGCCGACGGCGGCTCATCCGGAAGAACCGGGCAACCGGACCCTGGCCGGGGAACCCGGTCCTGCTCCCGTGGAAAACCCCGCGGAGCAGGCCTCAGTGCCCGGTACGGAACTTCAGGAAGAAACCGGCCCCGAACCCGCCGGAAAGGAATCCGGCACCTGGGCGGTCGATCATGTGCTTTTGAAGTGAGCCGGGGCCTTCGTTCCATCGCGCGTGTCACGGCACGCCTCACCCGGCACCGTAGGCCTTTCCGGGAGAACAAGGAAAGCTTTGTGAAATTCCGGACTTTCCTGTAAGATCCGGCACCCTCCAGATGGCAGACGGCGGAATACTCCAGAGAAAGCCCCGGGCGACGCAGATGATCCTGCTCGTCGGGGCTCTCGTCGTGGTGGTTGCGGGCTTGAAGGCGGCCCAATCCTTCTTCGTGCCGGTTCTCCTGGCCTTCTTCATCGCCACCGTGAGCTATCCGGTCACGCGCTGGCTGCAGCGGCACCGGGTGCCGCCCGCGGTGGCCGTGCTGCTTACCGTGCTGGTGGATTTCGCGTTCCTGGCGGCGGTCATCGTCCTGGGCGTGACCATCATCGGGGATCTCCAGGAGAAGTGGGACGCCGAGTATTACGATCTGACCCGGGCTAAAATCCAGGACGCCAGCATGGCCATGGCCGGGAAGCTGGAAGAGTGGGGCGTGGAAGACGGCGCGGAAAAGGTGAAGGAACTCACCGCGGAGAATCTGGCCGAATTGAGGAACATCAAATTCGGCACCATCCTGAGCTTCGGCACCGGCGTGGCGGCGCGCCTGCTATCCTTCTTCGCCACTTTCGGCGTGGTGATCGTTCTCACGGTTTTCATGCTTTCGGAAGCGCAGGGCTTCAGCAGCCGCTTCGGGGCCATCTGCGCGGCACGCGGACCGAATTTCGACCGCCTGGCCAGCGCGATGCTGGACACGCAGCGCTACCTGGGGATCAAGACGATCATCAGTCTGGCCACGGGCGCTCTGGCCGGGGTGCTGTGCCGGGTGGCTGGCCTGGATTTCTTCCTGCTGTGGGGAATCCTGGCCTTCGTGATGAATTTCATCCCGGTGGTGGGTTCGCTCATCGCCTCCATCCCGCCGATTCTTCTCGCCTTGATCGCGAAGGACGGGGGCTCCACGGATGCCCTCATGGTCGCGGCCGGATACGGGCTGATCAACATGTTCCTGGACAACTTCGTGCAGCCGCTGCTGCTGGGCAAGCGCTTCGGGCTCTCGATCCTCGTGGTGGTCCTCTGCGTGCTCTTCTGGGGCTGGCTCTGGGGACTCATCGGCATCATCCTGGCCGTGCCGCTCACCATGATCCTGAAAGTGGTGTTGGATAATAGCGACGAATTCCGCTGGATCGCCGTGGCCATCGGGCAGGACGGCAAGCAAGGCGGGGCGAAGGGCCCCCGTGCGGAGGCCGGGCCGGAGAAAAGCGAGGTTCCGGCCGCAGGACCTTCCGAGGCCGGTTAAGCTTATCCCGGCGTGCTATCGGGTTTGCATCCGGGCCGGGGGCCGGGGATGATCCGTGCCGTCCATGAACCGCTTCCAGAAGTTCGCCACGGCTGCCCTCGTTTCGGTCATCGTCCTGATTTTCGTGGGGGCCATCGTGCGGGTCAGCGGGGCCGGCATGGGCTGCCCGGACTGGCCGCGCTGTTGGGGCCGCCTGATCCCGCCGACGCGGGTGGAGCAGGTGGATCTCTCGAAGCTCGATTTCGAAAAATTCCGCAAGGCCGCCAAACGCTACGGGCGCGACCCGGCCACCGTCACCCCGGAGCATATCCTGGAGAATTTCAATCCGGTCCACACCTGGACGGAATTCGTCAACCGTCTGACCTCGCTTCCCGTGGGCTTTTTTGCGATGGCCACACTGGTCACCGCCCTGCTGCGCCAGCGGAGGCGGCCTCTGGTTTGCGTGGCTGCGGCCTTTTCCGTGATCCTGGTGGGGGTGAATGCCTGGATGGGCGCGCAGGTGGTCTCCAGCGATTTGAAGCCGGTGGTGCTCACCGTCCACATGGCTCTGGCGATGCTTCTGTTGCTGCCCCTCACCTACGCCGCCTGGCGCGGTTGCGAACGGCCCTGGACGATCCCCGGGGACGATTCCTTCCGCCGCCGCATGCGCTGGCTGCTCGGCCTGCTGCTGGTGCTCATCTTCGTGGAAGGCGTGCTCGGCACCCGCATCCGGGAGATGAACACTCATCTGGCAAAGACCCACGCGGGCTTGGGCCGGGCCGAGTGGATCGGGGTCCTGGAAAGCTCCTGGAGCTACCTGATCCACCGCAGCTTCTCATGGGTCATCCTCATCGCGGCAATGGCGGCTTGGTGGATGGCCCGGCAGGCGGGGAAGCCCGGACGCACCGCCACCGGCGTGCTGGCGGCGGTGCTTGCTCAGATGGTGCTGGGTCTCGTGATGGCGCAGGTGGAGATCCACCCGGTGGTGCAGGTGTTGCATCTGGGGCTCTCGGCGATTCTCCTCACCTTGGCCGCGCTGTGGTTCTTCGGCACGTTCCGGCGCGAGGCGGCGGCGGGGTGAGTCCGCTCCCCGTCCGGCCTCAGGGCACGCGCTCCAGCAGGAATTCCTGCCAGGGCTGGGTGTTGTCCGGGTATTGCTCCAACCGCACGTTGTTCGCCCCGTTCCCGCCCGGGATGTCCCAGGCCATGCCGTCGTGGACGAAGTGGAATTTGAACAGCCCGTTTGTCTTGGGCAGGATGCGCAACTTCTGGTCGCCCGCGTTGGCGGGATCGTAGTCCCAGAGGTGGCAATCCTCCGCCGCGGTGCTGCTGCCGCCTACCACGCTGATCACCCGTGTCAGGGCGTTCAGGCTGGAAGCCCTCAGGTGACCGTTCGTCACGCTCTCGAAGCGCCACTTGAACCACGGGTTGTTCTCCCAGCTGTACTGGATGATCGGGCTGCCGTTGCTGCTGCCCATGTTCTCCACGCAGATGTATTTCGCGGTGGAGGCGCGGACGAAATAGTCCCCCCAGGGCTGGAGCCGCCATTGCTGGTGCAAGCCGCCGTTATCGGTGTACTGCTGCACGCGGTCGTTGTTCGCGGTGCCGCCTCCCGCGATTTCCAGGATCAGGCCGCTGCGCACGTTGCGGATCTTGTAGTAGCCGTTCCCCGCGTCCACGAGGTCGAATTGTTGGGATGGATTGTTCCCCACATAGTCCCACGCGTGCAGCTTCGCCCCGGCGGCGGTGGAGTCGGACTCGATGCTCGCGCACTTGCCGCTCACCCAGGAGGCGAGCCGGAAGTGATCGGAATTCTCGGTCGGGGCCAGGACCCAGCGCTGGTTCGGGCCGTTGTAATCGTAGCTCCACTGGTTGATGTGGGCCCCGTTGCCGGTATTGCCGCTGATCAGGTCCAGGCATTTGCCGCTGTTCCGGTTCACGAGCATGAAATAGGCCGGGCGGTACGCCGGGCGGCCGGAGGGAGCGTTCGTATTGTAGATCAGCGAGCACTTCGAGGAGTCCGCGAAATCCATCAGGATCGCGCCGAAGCGGCCGCTCGGGTTGTTGGTGAAGAAGGTCGTCAGCCGCGGGTTGATGTTGTTGGACACCGAGGGGATATTCGGGATCCCGAAGATCCCGCTGGAAACCCCGCTGGCGAAGTTCACGTAGAGGGTGCCCGGCCCGCCGTAGCGCGCTTCGTTCAGCACCTGCAGGATCGCCGCCCACTTTGAATCGTTGTTGGAGACGTTGTAGCGGTCCTGCACCCGCAGCGTTCCCCCGGTGCTGAAGGTGGTGTTGTCCGGCCAGTTCGAGGCATCGATGCCCTTCGGCGTGGAAGAGGCGCCGAAGCGGCGGAAGAGCACGATCTTCCCGCGGGCCTGGGTCAGGGTGGGGATGCCGGAGCCAAGGTGCCATTTCGAGGGATTCTGGGCCACGTAGGAATCGAAGGTCGCCTCGAAGGAACGCGTGTTCCCGGAGGGCGTGTGCTCTTCCTTCACGCTCATGATCACCGTCTCGCCCGGGTTCGAGTTCAGGAAGCCGATCGTGGCGTTCAGCACGTCGGTGAAGTTCATGTTCTGATAGACGGACCCGTGGTGGATCGGGAAGGCATCGTTCAGATGCCGGCAGCGGATATCCAGGAAGCGGACGCCGGCGTTGAGCTGGTCCGCGATGGAGAGGTTCTGGCATTTCGCCGTGCCGGAAAAGGGTTCCACCAGCGCGCCCGAGTCGTGGGTGCCGGGGATCGAGAGCTGGGACAGCGGGAGATTCCCGTCCAGCGGGGTCATCCAGTTGTTCCCCGCGGCACCGGCGCTGAAAGGCAGCGCCGCCATCAAGAGGCCGAGCAAACGGCCCAGACGATATTTCATGGGTTTAATCAGGGTTATGGTTGGGTTTGGGTCCTTATATCACGGCGGGTAGGGGGTGGAGGTTTAGTATCAAGGTTTGATTTCTTTCTCGGCACGCGTCCGGAACTCACCTTCGGGGAAAAGAGCCACCCACGCGGCGGCGGCGGCCCGGTCATGCCGCGACCACTGGTGCAGGATGGAGATGACGGCCTCATCCTGTACCGGACCGGGTGAGATATGTTCCACCGCGAGGTTCGCGGCCTTTTCGGGGGCGTTTTCAGCCATCATGCGGACTCCCGCCGCCCAAAACCGGTCGCGATCCTCGTTGTTCCACGTGGCCCGGATCCATACCGCGGCCTCTTTCCGTGTCCCCGGACCTTCGCTGGCGATGTAGGTCGCGGCGAGGTGTTCCAGCAAGGCGGGGTCTTCTCCATCCACGGAGTCGAGAGCGTAGCCGATGGCGAGTGCCGGATCGGTCCGGGCCGCCTGGCGGCAGATCGCGGCCAGGCAGAAGCGCCGTTCTTCCGGCGTCCCCAGGCCTGCTGCCCAAGCCGCCGCCTCCCCGGGATCGGAAGCTCCCCACACATCGCTTACCCGCAGCAGCGCTTGCTCCCGGCCGGCCCAGCCCGGCAGTTCCGCGGCCAATTCCGCCGCCGCCACCATGTCGCGGGCCATCAGGTCCGGCAAAAGGGTGTCCAAGGCAAGTTGGCGCTCTTCGGATCTGTCGGAGCGCAAGGCCGCGGCCACGGCTTCCGCCCCGCGCGGCCGCGCCGCCTCCCGGCGGGATTTTCCCGGCAGCGGCGTGCTGCCCGGCGTCGTCGCTTCTTTTTCCCCGGAGAAAGAAAACCACCACGCGGCCGCTGCCAGGCAGGGGATGAAAGCAAGCATGAGCTTCCGCGCCATCTCCGCCTTTCCTCACAAATCGCGCGGAAGGTCAAGCCCCCCTGAGAATAGGG
Organism: uncultured Verrucomicrobiaceae bacterium; assembly: GCA_965651965.1. Classification (GTDB taxonomy): domain Bacteria; phylum Verrucomicrobiota; class Verrucomicrobiia; order Verrucomicrobiales; family Akkermansiaceae; genus Haloferula. Next base: position 13,999 of record CBFGVD010000008.1, read on the forward strand.
CCGCTTGCTGACACGATAGGACGGCCATGCCTGGCTTCTTTTTCCGTGAAGATATGTCCTTCCCGTCGGCGGCGTGGCGGTGATATTCAAAGCGCCGTGCCCGCCTTGCCTCTTCCGCATGAGCCCTGATTCTTCCGCCCGTGTTGCACGGCTGGAAACGCTGCGCTTCTGGACGGCGGCATTGCTCGCGGCGGCAGCCTCCTTATCCGCCATTCCTCTGATCCTGGCGGACGCCTGGGTCCTTCTCTTGGGCGGTACGGCTTCGGCGCTGAACCCGGAATTATTCGGTCCCAACAATGCTCCCTACTACCTCTATTTCTGGGCTCCGCCGATCATGATGCTCGCGGCCTGTCTGCTGATGCCATGGAAGCGGGGCTGGCTGCTCTTGATATTGCTGGGATTCCTCCCGCTCCTGCTGGCACTGGCAAACCTGCTCTTCTTCCTGAAACCGTCCGGCCCGGTGTACGTGCCGGGCGGCATGGTGCACGTGCTGCGGGCGGACGGGACACCGGCGGAAGGCGCGGAGATATGGGTGAGCGATCCGCCCGCCGGCCAGAGCCTGGCGGGACAGACGCAGCGGGACGGGAGCTTCCGCCTGCGGGGAGTCACGCTGGTCCGCGGGGAGCTGCACTTGATTTCCGTCAACTGGCAGGGACCGGGCGCGGCAAGGTCCCTGATGGGCTTCCATGCCGCGGAGATACCGGAGTTTCCGGTCACGATCCGGCTTTCGGAGACGCCTTGAAGGCTGCGGGCATGTCCTGCCGCAGCGGCAGGCAGGAGCCGTCCACCCAGCTTCCTTCCACCAGCACCTGCCGGAAGATTTCCGGCGTTCCGCGCGCCCCTTCGTTGATGATGGAATTCAGCACCTGGAAGCCCGTGCGGCCGATCTCTTCGGGGTGCTGGTTGATCCCCGCATCGACGCCGGTATCAAGCAGGGTGGTCACGGCCAGCCCCACGTCGTCCGGCACGCGGATACCCGCTCGGGCAAGGAGATCCGGTGCCTGAGGAAGATCGGTGAAGATCGCATCCGGCCGCTGCGTCCTGAACCATGCCAGCAGCGCCTTCTTCAGCTCCCGCGGCGGGTGGCGTTCGATTCCGAAGATGGGGAGCCTTTCCTTTTCCCCCACCTCGCGCTGGGCGCTCAGATAGCCGCTGGCGAAAAGCTGGCCGTGGCGGATCAGTTCCGCCTCGTCCGTGAGGAAGCCGATCCGGCGGTAGCCGCGCTCCCGGATCTTCCGGAAGGCGAGCATCGTATTCGCCGTGTGATCCGCCGTGACCAAACGGAAGCGCGGGCTGGTCACCGAGCGGCTGATGCGCACCACGGAGTATTCCTCCCAGGGGAAATCCTGCCAATCCGGCTGCGGCCGGTGGGGCGGCAACAGCAGCCCGCGGATGCCCCGCGCGGTGAGGATCTGGTGCAGGCGGCGCGGGTTCACATCGCCGCCCAGGCGGAATTCCTCCAGACGGTAGCCGGCTTTTTCCGCCGCGGCATGCGCGCCTTGCCAGTAGCGGTCGAATTCGCGGTGCATCCGCAGTTCCTCCGGTCTTTCCCAACCGTTGATCCATCCGATGGCGGCGGCGATGGGTGCCGCGGACTTGCCCCTGCGGTAGTGGGCCAGGGCCGCAAGCATGGGGTCCGGCCGGTAGCCCATTTCCTCCGCGGCGGTCCGCACCCGCTCCCGCACCGCCGTTGAAATCCGCGGGTGATCCCGCAACGCCAGGGATACGGTCACGTGACTCACGCCGATTTTTTTCGCGATGTCGCGGAGGCTCACGCGGGCCGGAGGAGTGTCGGATCTCATTTGTCAGCGGATACCAGTGTAACCCTTGCCTTGGTAGCCTCCCGGCAGGGCGTGGCAATGAGAGAGGGTGTCACCGGCGCGAGGAGGCCCGTATCTCCGCCGTAGGATGAAGGCGCGCACGGGGCTGGACGCGGCCGCCCGCCGCCGCGCACGCTTGCACACGATCATGAAATCCATCCGATTGCTTCTTGCCGCCGTTCTCGCCGGTTCCGCCCTTGCCGCGGACCCCATGGCTCCCGTCAAGCCCGCCGACTACGAAAAGCCCGTGAAAGTCGCCTGCATCGGGGACAGCATCACCCAGGGCTCCGGCGCGGCCGCAGGGAAGTCCTACCCCTCCCAGCTCCAGGAGATGCTCGGCGAGGAGTGGAAGGTGTTCAATTTCGGCGTGAGCGGGCGGACGCTGCTGAAAAAAGGCGATTATCCCTACTGGAACGAAAAAGCCTACCGGGACGCCCTGAAATCCGCGCCGGACGTCGTGATCATCATGCTCGGCACGAACGACACCAAGCCGCAGAATTGGAAGCACGAGAAGGAATTTTCCGGCGACTACGAGGAGCTGGTGAAATCATTCCAAGCGCTGGCGAGCAAGCCGCGCATCTACGTCTGCCGTCCTTGCCCGGTGCCGGAGCCCGGGAACTTCGGCATCAACGAGAAAAACCTGAAGGTCTGGATCCGGCGCGTGAACAAGCTCGCCAAGGACATGGACCTCGGGGTCATCGACATGTACGAAGCCCTGGAGGACAAGCCGGAACTCCTCCCCGACCGGGTGCATCCGAACACGGAAGGCGCGGCCGTGATGGCCGCCACCGCCTACAAGGCGCTGACAGGCAAGAAAGCCGCGGAGCCCGCCGGGGCGCGTTAAGAAGATCGCCGTCATGAGATTACCCCTGGCATTCATCCTGGCGGCCCTCGTGCCCCTCCTGCACGCGGGGGAGATGCCGGACCCCCTCGTGGCTGCGGACGGTACGGAGATCGCCACGGCCCGGCAATGGCGCGAAAAGCGCCGTCCGGAGCTGCTGGAACTCTTCGCGCGGGAAATGTACGGGCAATCCCCGCCGCGGCCGGAGGAGATGGTTTCCGAAGTCTTCGACCGGGAGGAAAACGCGTTGGAGGGCAAGGCGACGCGGTTGCAGATCGCCCTCTATCCCGGCGGCAAGGATGGCCCGAGGATCGACCTGCTGGTTTATGTGCCTGCCGGGGCGAAGGGTCCGGTGCCCGCCATCCTGGGCCTGAATTTCGCGGGCAACCACGCGATCCACAAGGACCCCGGCATCCGCCTCACGGAGAGCTGGGTGGACCGCCGCCAGCCGAATATCCCGCCCTACGCGGAGGAGGGAAACCGTGCCAGCGATGCCGCCCGCGGCTCCAACGCGAAGCAGTGGCCGGTGGAGGAAATCCTCGCCCGCGGCTACGCGCTGGCCACCATGTACCGGGAGGACGTGGCCGCCGACCGCGAGCCGCACTTTTCCACCGGAGTGCAGGCCCTCTATCCGGAATTTCAGCAGCGGGAGGACAACTTCGGCACCATCGCCGCCTGGGCCTGGAGCCTCAGCCGCGCGCTTGACGTTTTGGAAACCCGGCCGGAGATCGATGCGGAGCGGGTGGCAGCCTTCGGCTTCTCGCGCCTCGGCAAAGCGGCTCTATGGGCAGGCGCGAACGACGAGCGCTTCGCCATGGTCATCAGCAACGAATCCGGTGCCGGCGGTGCGAAGCTCTTCCGCCGCGGGGTGGGGGAGGACATCGCCCGGCTGAATACGCTCTTCCCGCATTGGTTCGCGCGCAGTTTTCGCAAGTATTCGGGCAAGGACACCGAGCTGCCCTTCGACCAGCACATGGTCATTTCCCTCATCGCCCCGCGGCCGGTGTATGTGGGCAGCGCCGCGGAAGACAAGCACGCCGATCCGGAGGGGGAATTCGCCGGGGCCAAGGCGGCGGAGCCGGTCTTCCGCCTGCTCGGCGCGGAGGGGCTGCCCGCGGAAGCCTGGCCGCCGGTCGGCCGCTCGGTGCAGGGCGGCATCGGCTACCATGTCCGCCCCGGCGGCCACGACGTGCAGGACTTCGACTGGAAATGCTACCTGGATTTCGCCGACAAGCACCTCAAACGCTGAGGCTCAGCCCGGGGCGGTCCAGATCCTCCGGCAGCAGCCAGCCGGGCAGCCGCGGATGCCAGAAGGGCTCGTAAATGCAGGTCTGCCCGCCGATCACGCCGCCCAGGTAGCTGAAGGTGCTTTTCGCGAGGAAGAGCACGTTGCTGCGGACGAAGTGATGGAAGGTCTCGAACACGTCGTCGTCCAGATGGAGCTCGGCTCCCAGATCCGTGAAAGCGGCGAAGCTCTCCGGAGCGCCTTGGGAAAAAAGCCTCACCCGCGCGCGCTCCGGGCCGATCGCGGCGAGCACCTTCCGCAGCCGCTCCACGACCACCGCGTCCTCCGTGAAGCGCTCGGAGAAACGTCCGGCTGCCCCCACGTCCCCGCGGCGCAGATGCACGGCCACTTGCACCCTGCCATCCTCGTAGCCGGGCAGTTCCGGCTTCGGGGAGTGGGCGTAGCGCTCCCGCAGAAGGGGGGCAATGGCCGCCCAGGCTTCCGGATGATGGTCCGTGACCTTGTGGCAATGGGCGACGACATGCAGGCTCCGCGGGCGGGGCAGGAACCGGTGCGGCTTTCTTACCGGGCGCACGGGGTAGCCCCGCGCTTCCAATTCGGCCGCGGGGATCTCGCCGTGGCCGAGATTGAAAAAATCCTCCCACGCGGCGGACCAGGCGGAGTCTTCCACGCCCAAGGGAGCGTGGGCCACGTCCCGGACCGGGCTATGGGCGTAGGTCAGGCCCCGCATCCGAGCCAGGATCATCGCCGAGATCCGTGCGGAAATCTGGGCGCCGCCGCCATCATCCCGGTCGCGGCAGGTGATGTAGGCGTCCTTCGGCCGGAAGAAGGGGATGTGCACGCGCGCAAGATGGACCGGGAAGACACCGCCGGGGCAAGCAAAAGGGGTTCGCCCGTTCCGGGGGCGGCCGGCCGCTCCGAAAATCCGCTTGGTCCCCGCACTCTCCCGGCCTAGGGTCGCGTCGCCCATGGCTTCCTGGTTCAAGCAGCTCAAAGAGAAACGGAAATTCAAGAAGTGGATCGAGAACGGACGTCCCGATCCGCCGCCGCCGCTGGCCAAGCGTGACATGCTGCTGGACTACAAGAACCGCTACGGCCTGCAGGTCCTCGTGGAGACGGGGACTTTCAAGGGCGACACCGTGGAGGCCATGCGCCGGGAATTCCGCAAGGTCTATTCCATCGAACTGGCCGAGAAGTTTTACCAGGAGGCCAAAAAGCGCTTCGCCGGGGTGTCGAACGTGGACCTGCGGCAGGGGGACAGCGGCAAGGTGATGCCCGA
>CBFGVD010000009.1:0-18905 GCA_965651965.1 uncultured Verrucomicrobiaceae bacterium
TCCGCGAGAAGTACGGCAATCTCTTCCACATGTACGAGAAGATCACCGACGAGAACCCCTACAAGGTTCCCATGCGCATCTACCCCGCGGTGCACTACACCATGGGCGGCCTGTGGGTGGACTACAACCTGATGTCGAACATCCCCGGCCTGCACGTGCTGGGCGAAGCGAATTTCTCCGACCACGGCGCGAACCGGCTGGGAGCCTCCGCTCTGATGCAGGGCCTGGCCGACGGCTACTTCGTGATCCCCGCCACCATCGCGAACTACCTCGCAACCCAGAAACCCGGCTCGGTGAAAGCCGATCACCCTGAATTCAAGAAGGTGGAAGAGGAGATCAACGCCCGCACGAACCGCATGCTCGGCATCAACGGCAAGCGGACCGTGGACAGCTTCCACAAGCAGCTCGGCGAGATCATGTGGGACAAGTGCGGCATGGCGCGCTCCCGCGAGGGGCTTACGGAAGCGATCGCCGAGATCCCGAAGATCCGCGAGGAATTCTGGCAGAACGTCCGCGTGCCCGGCTCCGGGGCAAACGCGAACATGGAGCTCGAGAAAGCGGGCCGCGTGGCCGACTTCCTCGAGTTCGGCGAGATGATGTGCTACGACGCCCGCGACCGCGAGGAAAGCTGCGGCGGCCACTTCCGCAGCGAGCACCAGTTCACCGAAGCGGACCCCGAGGTCCAGTCCGGCAAGACCCAGCCCGGCGAGGCGAAGCGCCACGACGACAAATTCTGCCACGTCTCCGCATGGGAGTACAAGGGTGAGGGCGCCGCACCGGAACTCCACAAGGAACCGCTGGAATTCGAAGCCGTGCATCTCGCGATCCGGAGCTACGCGTGAGCGGCTCCGGGGTGATGGGCCGGCACCGGATTTCGAACGCGGGTCTTCATCTTTGGCACGATCCGGGAATGGGTTGGGGTCGCCCGCATCTTCTGCGGCCCTATCTTCCGGAGCGTGAAAAATTTCCTGGCATCCCTTCTTCTCGGTGTTCTTCTGCCGCCTCACGCCGGGGCCGAACTGACCGTTTCGAAGCTGCGCTGCGAGTATCTGGTCGATCCCGTCGGCATCGATGAAGTCCAGCCCCGCTTGTCCTGGGTTGTTTCTTCTTCCGAACGCGGGCAGGAGCAGACGGCCTGGCAGATCCTCGTGGCATCCACCCCCGAAACTCTCGCGGCCGGGCAGGGCGACCTCTGGGACAGCGGCAAGGTAGCGGGCGACGCCACCAGCCAGATCGTCTATGCCGGCAGCCCCTTGGCTGCCCGCGCCGAGTGCCATTGGAAGATCCGTTCATGGGACAAGGACGACCAGCCTTCCCCCTGGAGCTCTCCGGCGACGTGGAGCACCGGCCTGCTCGATCACTCAGATTGGACGGCAAAATGGATCGACGGCGAGCATTTCGGCCCGGCGCAGAGCGTGCCTGCGCCCGTAATCCTCTCCGCCTCCTACGAAGCGGTCGATGGCAGCGGCACCGCCATCGACGCCACCTCCCTGCTCACCGGAATGGCTGGCGAAGGGAGCTTCGCGCTGGGAGTCACCAACGAAAGTTTCAACGGGGATCCTTCCTACAACCACGTGAAACAACTGCGCGTCCGCTACCGATACGGTGCGGAAATCGCCACCAGGACATTCGCGGAGGATACGGTGATGAGGTTCCCCGCGGACCTTCCCATCATCGTCTTCCCGGCCATCATCTCCGCACGCTACGAATCGGCGGCGAATCCTTCGCTCTTCCGCGATGTCACTGCCGTCTTGCAGGCCGACGCGCAGGACGGAGCTTTCAGCGTGGCCGTGGATAATACCCGTTTCGGCCCCGACCCGGCACCCAACCAGGTCAAGCAGCTCCGGGTGAGTTATGAGATCGAAGGCGCGGCCTCGGTGCGCGTGATCGGAGAAGGTGCCGTTTTCAACTATCCGGCGGATCTCCCCCGGCCTCTTGCGGTGGCGCTTACGGCCGCGACCTACGCGGCGGTGGACGGCAGCGGCTCCGCCGATGTGCTGGACGATCTGAACACGCGCGCGGCGGGCGGGCCTTTTTCGCTGACCGTGAACAATGCCTCCCTGGGCGGAGACCCCGCCCCCGGCAAGGTGAAGCGCCTGCGCCTGGAATACGAACTGGAGGGCGAGCCGCTGGTCAAATACATCGACGAACGGGCCACGCTGGATTTTCCGGGCGACCTCGCCCGGCCGACCAACGTCCCTTACCTCCGGAAATCCTTCACGGTGGGGAAGACGGTGAAGAAAGCGACCCTATACGCCACGGCACTGGGAATCTACGAGCTATCCCTGAACGGCCGGCGGGTGGGAGATTCCATCCTCGCCCCGGAATGGACGGACTACTCCAAGCGCCTGCGCTACCAGGCCCATGACGTGACCTCCATGCTCGCCGCCGGCGACAACGTGATGGGAGCCCAGCTCGCGCCCGGCTGGTATTCCGGGCACATCGGCAACGGCGGCTTCAGGCACTGGGGCAGCAGCCCGGCGCTCCTAGCGCAGATGGAGATCGTTTTCACCGACGGCACGACGCAAACCGTCGTCACCGACGGGTCCTGGAAGATGGCCCCGAGCCCGACGATCTACACCGATTTCATGTTCGGGGAGGATTACGATGCCCGACGGGAAACGAACGCTTGGAACACGCCGGGCTTCGACGCCTCCGGCTGGAACGGCGTGCTGCTCCGCCTCGAACCGGAGCGCCCGATCAACAGCCAGGTCATGGAACCCGTGCGCCAGGTGATGGAAATCACCCCGCAGTCGCTTGCCCAGCCTGCTCCCGGCAAGTGGACCTACGATCTGGGCCAAAACATGGTGGGGGTGCTGCGGCTTAAAATCACCGCCACCGCAGGCACCCGGATCACCCTCCGCCACGGGGAAATGCTGAACCCCGACGGCACGCTTTACACCGATAACCTGCGCGGGGCTCCGTCGATCGATACCTACACCTGCAAGGGCGGCGGCGAGGAAACCTGGACGCCCAAATTCACCTTCCACGGCTTCCGCTATGCCGAACTCACCGGGGTGAGCAGCCAGCCGCCGCGCGATGCCGTCACGGGCATCGTGTTTTCTTCCGATACTCCGCAGACCGGGGAGTTCACCTGTTCGGACGGCTCCATCAACCAGCTCCAATCGAACATCGAGTGGGGCCAGCGGGGCAATTACCTGAGCGTGCCGACCGACTGCCCGCAGCGCGACGAACGCCTGGGCTGGCTCGGGGATGCCCAGGTCTTCGTGCGCACCGCCACTTATAATGCGGACATCGCCGCCTTTTTCACCAAGTGGATGACGGACGTGACCGACAGCCAGCTTCCGGACGGCCGCCTGCCAGACGTGGCTCCGGATGCCGCCCCGAGCGCCGGCACCCCGGCATGGAACGACGCGGTGGTGATCTGCCCCTGGACCATCTATCAGGCGTATGGCGACACCCGGATCCTGGAAAAATGCTACCCCGCGATGAAGGCCTGGGTGGAATACTGCAGGACGAACAGCACGGGATCGATCCGCGACCGCGGCCGGGGGGCGGACTACGGCGACTGGCTCTCGATCGATGCCGATACCAACAAGGAACTGATCGCCACGGCCTACTACGCCTACTCCGCCCGGCTTCTGGGCCAGACCGCAGCGGTGCTGGGCGAGACGGACGATGCCGCGGCCTACGAGGGGCTTTTCCAAACCATCAAATCCGCTTTCAACGCCAAGTATGTGAACCAGAGCACCGGAGCCTTCGTCGGCACGGGCACGAACACGCAATGCGCCTATGCCATGGCCTTGAAATTCGACCTGATCCCGGCAGCGCTGCGGGACGAGGTGATACAGCTCCTGGAAAACGACGTGACCGCCAAGGGCGACCATCTTTCCACCGGCTTCGTGGGCGTGAGCTATCTGCTGCCAGTGCTGAGCGAAGGGGGGAAGAACGGCACCGCCTACAAGCTGCTCATGCAGGACAGTTTCCCATCCTGGCTCTTTTCCGTGAAGCTGGGTGCCACGACCATATGGGAGCGGTGGGATGGATGGACGCCGGATAACGGCTTCCAAAGCACCATCATGAACTCCTTCAACCACTACTCGCTCGGCTCCTGCGGCGAGTGGCTGTACGGCACGGTCGCCGGCATCGACCTTCATCCCTCCGCTCCCGCCTACAAGAAAATCCTGATCCGGCCCCGCCCCGGTGCCGCGCTGACCCACGCGAGCGGCAAGCTGGAATCCATCCATGGGGAGATCGCCAGCTCATGGAGCAAGCACGAGGGCGGCTTCGCCCTGAATGTCGCGATTCCTGCCAACACCACGGCCGAAGTGCATGTACCCGCTTCCAACCCTGCGGAAGTGATGGAATCCGGGCAAGCCGCCGCCACCGCCGCCGGGATCACCTTCCTGCGGATGGAAAATGAGGCCGCGGTCTTCGATGTCGTTTCCGGGCGTTACCGCTTTTCCACGGGCACCCCCGCTCCCGGCAGCGATGCCGCCGCCCGCGATCCGCAGGCTCCCGTGAGGATGCGGATCTCCACCCTCCTGGCAAACGACGGCGAGGGCTTTGAATTTCTCTCCGCGGATGCATCCAGCATCAACGGCGCCACCCTCTCCGTGATCGACGGGTGGATTCACTACACCCCCCAACCCGGGAACGAAGGACCGGATTCCTTCACCTACTCCGTGCGGGACGCGGCGGGCGGCATCCGCAGCTTCACCGTGAACGTCGGCATCATTCCCGCGGATGCCCCCGTGCAAGAAGCAGAATCCTTCGATGTCCTGCCGGACGGCTCGCGCCGCATTGTATTCTCCGGCATTCCGGGCCGCATCTATCGCATCCAATCCAGCGAGACCATGAGCGATCCCGAAAGCTGGGCGGACCGCAAAACGATCCAAGCCGACGAAAGCGGGCATTTCGAGCTGATCGACACCATTCCCCTGCCAGGAAAGCGCTTTTACCGCGTGATTTTCCCGTAAGCCGAATCCGGCTTTCCGACCTTCGCGGAGCGGAGGAATCCCTTAACCGTATCGGGCGAAAGGAGTCTCCATGCCGGATCCGGAGCTGCGGCGATAATCCGGCGGCGGCCTTAGCTTGGCCCGGATTTCCTACGGCCCGCAGCGGTCCCGCGCGAATCGGGCTCCCCATCCTAAACATGAGGCCCCCGGCGAGCCCTGACCAAGGGGCATCACCGGGGGCCTGCGGACCCGGGATCTTTGTCGCTGCCCTGTCATTCCGTACCTTGGACCCTGGCGAACTTCACGGGACCATCGATCGGGATCGTCGCCATCTTGCGGATGTAGTCCGGCAGATCCTGTACCGGATCATCCGTCACCGCGGCACCGCTTTCGGCCCAGGAGCCTTCCGCCAGCGTGGTCCCCTCCTCCAGCACATAGGTGCCTTGCGGGATCTGGTTCCAGCGGATGACGAGTCCCTCCGGAGTCCGCTCGGTTTGGACCAGGGATCCGCCGCCAGCATTCGGCGAAGTGCCGAAGAGATACTCGGTGAGATTATCGTAACCATCTCCATCGGGGTCGGCCGTGCGATCGCGTTGACCCTCGTCCGGGATCGTCTCCGCCCATTGTTCGTAGGTGAACCCGGGGTCGGCGGCCACCACGAGCGCGCCGTCTCCCTTGATGCGGGGGGTCTGGATCGCCCCCGGCAAGGGGTTGCCCGCGGCCACGTAGGTCCCGGCCCCCATCGGCTCGCCGTCGAGTGTCAGGCTGCCGATGACATCCTGGTCCGCATGCAGGAGATTGAGGGTTCCCGCTTCGTCGATCCTTACCGCGGCCGTATCCGCCAGATAGGAACTATCGATGCGGAGCTCCCCTTCCATCACGTGGGTCGTGCCCGTATAGGTATTGACCGCCTGCAGGAACATCGTCCCCGGGCCGGTCTTCGTGAGCGGAGAGGGCAAAGCCAGGACATCCCTCAGGACGGAGCTGACCGAGAGGTCGGTATTGCTGTTACCGGTGACATTTCCCACATCGAAGGTGGTTCCCGGCAACGCTTGCGAGCCGAGGGAGATATTCGCATTCGCACCGACTCCCGAGGTGGAAATGACGGATTGCGAGGTGCTATCCCCGCTCACCGTCACGGTGCCCACGAAGACCAGGTTCGTATTGAAGCCGCCGTGCGTGGCTCCGTTCGTGATATCCACCACCCCGCCGTCCAGGATCAGATTCGGCACGAAGGCGACGGTATCGATTCCGCCCGAGAGCTTGCCCCCGGCATTCACGCGGATGGAGGGTCCGAATTCGGGCAGCATCCCGGAATTCCCCAGCGGTGCGACACCATCGAGCCGCAGGACCGCACCGTTGTTCACGGACACGAGATTCGAAGGAATCATCTCCCCTGCCGTGCAGAATTGGCCGGGACCCGTGCCCTGCCCCGCCCCGCCGTTCGAGAAGAGCGCCAGGGTGCCGGACATCACCGTGGTACCGCCGGAGTGCTGGTTGGTGCTATTGACCAGGCGCACGGTGCCGCTTCCCTGCTTCTGGACTTTTCCCGGGCCGGCGATCGTCATCCCGAAGTCGAAGTTGCCGTCGAATGCCAGCGTCGCGGGAACTCCCTCCGGGCTGTTGACGGTGATGTTCGACCCGAAGCCGGCGGGAGCGTTGTTGGCGAAGTTAAGGAGGAGGGTACCTTCGTTGATGGTGGTGGGTCCCGTGTAGCCGTAGCCTTGGATCGGGGTATTCCTCAGCTCCTGCACGCCGGGGCCGTTTTTCACCAGCGAGAGGATGCTCGTGACCTGGTTCCCGTTCCGGATGATACCCTGGAAACTGTGATCCGCCGTGGCATTGATGGTCAGGGTGGCGTCTCCCGGCTCGCCGGTTTCGTCGTTCTGCACGATCGACACCCTGTGGGCCGGGGAGGATTCCAAGCCCCCGATGGTCTGCGAGGTACCGCGGAGCTGGAACTTGGAATTGAAGGTCGGCCCGTTCTGGAAGGTCACGACCGCCCCGGGCACGAGTTGGTCGTCCCCGGTCATGTTCAGGAAGACATCCCCGCTAGCATCCCCGAGGATCACATTGCCCGGGATCGCGGCTGCGGAGGGAGCGGCGGCCTCCAGCCCGCCCCGGACCACCCGCGTCGCGCCCGTGTAGGTATTGGCCCCGGCGAGCACTAGCGTGTTGGCCCCGGATTTCACCAGTCCCATATCCCCGCCGAAGGCATGGGCTAGCGTGAAATCACCGCTTCCGGTATTGATACCGATGGCGGAATCGAAGCCGAAAATCGCGGGATCGAGCGCGGCGAAATCGCTGTCCGTGAATTCATCGGGCCCGCCGGCGCAGAAGCCCAGGATCGCGCCCGGATCCACGGTGATTTTCGCAGAGGTCCAGGAAGCGGTATCCGCATTGTACAGGGAAGCCCGCTTGGCGAACTCCAGCATGCCGGCGATCACCATGGTGCTGCCCGTATAGGTATTCGTGCCGGAAAGCGTCAGGTTGCCGCTATCCACCTTGACCAGTCCGCCGTTCGCGGTAGCGGATGCATCCGAGATCGGCCCGGCGTAGGTGGTCGAATTCGGGTTGCCGATCTGGAGCGTCGTATCGCCGGAAGCGGACGCGTCGCCCAGGACCACGGCACCGCCGCCGCCCTCCAGGCTGTAAGCGATGGGGAAGCCCGAGGTGAAGTTCACCGTGCCTCCCGTGACTACCAGCGCGCTGGTCCCCAGGCCGGAGTCGCTCGCCACGTTCAGCGTCCCGTTCTCCACGGAGGTATTTCCCGTCAGGAAATTGTCCGTGCCGAGTGTCACGCTGCCCGCGCCCGTGAGGATCAAGCCGCTGGATTGCAGCGTCGAATTGAAGGCCAGGCTGCCGGTGCCCGAGAGAGTCGTCCCGGCGGCGATGGCCAGAGGCGCGTCGAAAGTCACGTGCCCCGAGCCGGAGGCGACCAGGTCGTTCGCCACGGTGATCATATCCCCGCCGATGGTGTAGGGCAGGGTCTCGTCGTTCGTGAAAACCAGCGAGGAGGCGGAGAGAGCCGCCGGGACATTGATGTCGGTATTCGTCCCCGTGGAATCGAAGGTGAGATGCGCCAGGCTGCTGAAATTCGAGGCAGTGCCGCCATCGGTCAGCTTCCAGTTATTGTCGGGACCGTCGATCCAATCCGCGCTGCCGCCCGTACCGCCGGCGCCGGTCCAGGTCAGGGGGTCGGCAAGCGGTACAGCCGTGCCGAGCAGGATGAACTCCCGGTAGCCGACGTAGCCGTTTTCCTGATTGGCGAAATTGAAACGGATCGAGTGGACGCCGGTGGCCAGGAAGCCCGTATCGTCGGTAAGCCGCGTATGGGTGGAGAAATTCGGGTTGCCGGTGTGGTTGCTGACCGTGGCGATCGGGATGAAGGTCTCGGGATCGGCGACGGTGGAATACTCGATGGTGAAATCCTGGTTGTCGCGCCCGCTATCCGGCCAGGCGCAATAGGAATCGAAGGAGGTCAGGTTGTAGCCGTTGGTGTTCACCGTCGTGTCCAACGGGAAGATCACGGAATGGCCGTTATCGGGGGTTACGCTCGCCAGTTTGTTACCGGCCGTGCCGAGGGTGCCGTCGGTCAGCGTGAGCCAACTGGACGAGGCGACGTCGCCATTGCCGTGGTCCGGGCTTTGGGGCGCGGGCGGGGTGTGCGCCGTGGCGCCGTTCAGCAGGTTGATCCCCGACGGCAAAGTCCAGACATGGGTGTCGTTCGACTCGTTGACGGGGATCACCGCGGCCGGCGCGGAGAGACACATGAGCAGCGGGGAGAGCCGGACAATCTGTGCCCGGAGGTTGAAACGATTCGGGTTGGATTTCATTGGATAACGGGTTATTGCAAGCCGGGCATATCCTCTTGGGGCGAGGCCCGCCCGGTTCCGTCCCGGTGCGAGGCTACCGATCTCCCGGAGGTCTGAAACACCGCCGGGGATCCCGCCTCGATCCGGTTTCTGGAAATCCCTTTCTACAAGCGGACCCCCGCCTGACGACGCAATTGGATTCCAAATCCCTGCCAAAATTCCGCGGCCTTTATTTCCCTAACAAATAAGCGAGCAGATCCTTCAGTTCATCCGGGTTCAAGCGGTTGATCATGCCCGCCGGCATGGGAGAAACGGGCGACGGCTTGATATCCTTGATCTGGCTGCGCTCGACTTCCACCGTGGCGGTGAAATCGAAGGGACTCGTGGCGATGATCCAGTGCTCGTCCTTCTCTTCGATGAGCTTGCCGATGACCTGCGAACCGTCGTGTTTGATGATGGCATCGAAGGCATATTGATCCGATACCACCTTGCTCGGATCGATGATCGCTTCGGCAAGATCGTGCACGCTGAAACGTCCGGCCACGGCACTCAGATCCGGCCCGGCCGATCCTCCCGCTCCATCGAAACGGTGGCATGCCGCGCAGAGGGATGCCTGGTACATCCTCTTGCCGTTCTCCTTGTCGCGCCCCTGGAGGCCCTCGGCCGCCAGGCGCTCCACTTCCGCGACGGTCCATTCGCGGCCGGGACCTTTGACCGGAGGCAGATCCGCCAGCGGGTTGGCCACCGCGGCCGGAGCCAGCTTCGCGATCCATTCGCGCTCCTGCGCCGTGCAGTTTTCCAGACTCTGCTTGCGGAGATCGGTGATGAAACCCGAGTAGCTGTCTCCCCCGCTCTTCTCCAGCAAGCGGTCGAACCATGCGAAGTACCGCCGCCGCTCATCCTCGCTCCACGGTCCCTTCACCACCCGCAGGCAGTAGATGTAGTGGATGATCTGAGCCGGGGGAAGATTCGCGATCATCTTCTCGATCGCTCCGCCGTACTGGGCGTTCCGCTTCGCCACCGCCAGCCAGTCCGGAGCGGGCGAAGGCCCGGTGGTATCCATCAGGGAAAGCGTTCGTCCCACGATTCCCGGCGCTTGCAGATAGCAGAGCATGCGGCAGAGCTCGCGATCCAGATCGCTTTGATTCGATGGGAACGCCCCGTCGATCTTCTCCAACACCGCGGCGCGTTCAGCCTGCGAAGGCTCGCCATGGCGGGCGAAGACCAGCCCGCAGGCGCGGAGCCAGTTGATCCGTTGCGCGGCATCCAGCCCGGCCCAGTCCAAGCCGCCCAGGGCTTTCAACGTGACCGTCCGATGCTGCGTCCCGCCCGTACGGGCGAGAGCCATCGCCCCGCCGATGACTTGCCAGGCATCGCTCTCGCGGACCAGTTGCGAGGCGATCGCGGCCGCACCCGCGCTTTCCACGGCAAGCCTGGATTCGTAGCGTTTCACACGATCCGCCGAGCCCATGCCCTCCCATGCGCCTGCCTTGGCAACCGGCGCCAGCTCCTCCGGCCGGGCCTCCACGAGCCGGGTGCTTTCCGTCCCGCCGTAGGTGACACGCCAGAGCGCGGAGGCCGTGCGCCGCCCGCCGGTGAGGAAATACATCGCACCGTCGCCACCGATCACCGCATCCGTCAGCGGCAGGCCGGTGCCGGCCAGGAATTCTTCCTGTGCCGCGCGGTAGCCGCTGCCGTCCGGCTCCAGGTGGATGGCGCGTATCGTCGCGTAGGTCCAATCGAAGGCATAGATCGCCCGCTGGTACTTCTCCGGGAATTTCGCACCTTTTCCGGAAAGCAATGCGGTGGGCGATCCCGGACCGAGATCCGCCTGCGACGGCATGGAATCTTCATAGTAGGCCGGCCATTTCCCGGTGCCGTTGCGCCAGCCGAATTCCGATCCGGGCAAGACATGGCAAATGCGGGTGGGGCGATACCACGGCATGCCCAGGTCCCACTCCATGTCCGCATCATAGGCGAAGAGATCCCCCTGGTGATTGAAGGCGATGTCATAGGAATTCCGGAATCCCGTTGCGAAAAGCTGCCAGTCCCCCCCGTCCGGCCTGAAGCGGGCGACCCAACCGCCGGGGGCCATCCGGTCGCGGGCGTGGCCCTTTGCATCGGGGCGCCGCGGCAGCAGTTGGTCCTCCGCCCATACCTCCGGCACCAGCGAGGAATCCATCTCCGGCAGGTCCGTGAAATTGCCCGCCACGAGGTAGATCCACTCGCCGTCCGGGGACGCGATCAAGGCATGGGGACCGTGCTCGCCCCGGCCGTTCATGGCCTTCACCAATTCCGGTTTATCGGGCTCGCCGTCGCGATCCGTGTCGATCACCCTCCAGACCCCGCTTCGATCGCTGCCCTCGTTCACCGAAACGTAAAGGACACCGCGGTGCCACAAGAGCCCGTGCGCCCCGGCGAGCGGGATGGCGGTGGGCTTCACCACCGTCTCGTCCTCCGGACCCGCGGGTGTAACGCGGTAGATCTTCCCGAACTGGTCGGCACAAAGCAGCTTCCCCTCGCCATCCACGGTCATGGCCACCCAGGAGCCCTGAACGTTGGGAACCTGGTAGAGGCGCTCGACCTTGAAGCCCTCTGCCACCGTGAAATCCGCGGTCACATCCTCCGGCAATCCCGCGTCGTTCCCCTCCGGCGCGATCACCGCCCCCCATGGCGGATCACCCATCCGCCCCACGGCCACCGCCGGAGCCCAGCCCGGGGCCTGGAACCGCTCTCCTTGCCAGCCCCGCCTTCCCTCCAGGCTGCAAAGCCACTTCTCGTCGGATACGAGATGGATCTTCCTGCCATCCTTCAGCGTGGCGCTGAAGCGGACCGCCAGGCCGCCGGGGCCATCCTGGTTCCGCCCCTCCACCGCGATCAGGTTGCTTCCTCCGGAACGGATCAGCTTGCTCACGTCATGGCTCGCCGGCACGGACCACTCGCTGGTCCAGCCGAGATCGCGTCCATTCACCCACACGCGCTGCCAGTTGTCGCAGGTGACGGTGACCGAGGCGCTGACGACGTCCCGCGGCAAGGGAAACTCCCGCCGGAAGAAAACCTTCTGCCCGTTCACCGCCGCCGCACTCTGCCAGATCCATTTCGCCACCGGCTCCGGCGTCCTGGCCGCGGCTTTCCCGCGAACGGCGGGGACCGGCCTGGCGGCGACCGTACGAATGCGCAGGTCCTTGAATTCCGCCTTCATCGCAGGCCCCGCATGCAGCTGCAGCGCGAGGATGCCTTTCACCGCGCGGCGGGAAGCATCGACATCCCGGATTTCCGCCACCTGCTTGCCATTGACGTAATGCCGCAAGGTATCCCCGCTCGCGAAGATCCGGTAGTCGTTCCAATCCGAGAGCACCGTTGCGGGGCGCGCGAAGCTCCCCGTCACCTCCGGGGTTTTCCCAAGCTCCACGGATTGCCCGCTTTCGCAGGCGATGCCGCGGCCGTTTTCCTCATAGAGCATGCCGAGATAGCGCGGCTCGGCATGGAGATCCATCTGGTAGCCGCCCACGGCCCAACGCGCCGGGTCGAGCGTCCGGCTGCGGTATTGCACGCCGGAGTTGTTGTCTCCGGAGACGCGGGCTTTGAACTCCATTTCGAAATCGCCCGGTTCCCCGCCTTCCCAGATCAGGAAGCTGTTCGCTCCGATCTTCCGGGCGTCCTGGTCGGTCTCGCCGGTCAAAACCCCGTTCTCGACCCGCCAGAGGCGCGGATCGCCGCTCCAGCCGGTCAGATCCTTTCCATTGAAGATCGGCAGCCAATCCCCGGCTACTCCCCGGGAAGCTGCGAAAAAGGTGACTACGGCGGCAAGCGGTGCGGCGAATGACCGCGTCCGGGGAAACTTGAGGATGTACATGGATCGGATGTGAAGGCTGAACGGCGGGGAAATCAGGGGTTCTTTCCGGAATCCGCGGGGTGATCGGGAAAACCCATCACGCGCGGCGCGCGGCTACCCGGCTCGTTCAGGACGAAGAGCACGGTGCGCGCCGCGGGATCGTGGACCCAGCGGGTCTCGCAAAGCGGGTAGAGGGCGCTTTTCCCGGCGATACGGTAGGAGAGATTCACGTTGTATTCCTCCGCGCCGTCCGCCGGTGCACCGGCAATCACGCGCGAGCGCGCTTTCAGGGCCAGCGTCCGCTTGCCGACCTGCCCGCCCACGTCGTGGGCCGTGAGATTGTACCACATCATCTGCCCGGCCTTGAAGCGGTCCGCGGAGGCATCGATCACCTGCAGCTTCACCGGCACCGTCTTGTTCGCCGGGTCCGGGCTGGCGATGAGATAGATATCCCCCGCGGACTCCGCCACGGCTGCGGAAGGGGCAGACGCAGCCGGTGCCCTTCCTTCCGCGGGAGCGGCCGCCAGCATGCGGAGGGTGAGACTTCCCCCGGGCAGCTCGTAGGGTTTCGAGAAGTTCATGCGGGGCAGTTCCACTTCGCGGGTTCCGCTCCCGTCGTGCAGGTGCAGGGTTTTCGGATCCGCCTCGGAGGCCCCCAGGAAGAGGATCCGGCAGGTGCGGCCCTGCTTCTCCTCCTGGCCCGCGGCCGCGAAGGAGAACAGCATGATGAGAACAAGTGGAAGACGCATGGGATCGTGTATCAGATTTCCGGCGCGGACAGCCAGCGGAAGGAGGCCACCTCGAAACGCCTGCCGAAGGTCTTGTTCAGCGGCGCAGCCGGCGGGGTGGCGAGGTCGGCCGCATCCGCGGGATCCACATAGTTCCGGGTGCGCCGCACCACGGCCTCGCAGACGGCTTTGCTGGTGATCCGGCCGTCCTTGTCGCGGGCTTCGCCGTGAGCGCGGATGGTGAAAGTATCGTCCCGGGCGGAGAGGATCGGTGCTATGGGCCGCAGCACGTCCGCCTGCCGGGTCCACCCCGGCAGGCCGTAAGCGCTCTCCCCCACCGCGGCGGCCGGGAATTTGTACTCGGCTTCGGCGGCGCGTGCCGGAGCGGCCGAGGCGTTGTTGGAAAGCTGCTCGATGGCGGTGTAGGGATTGGTCGAGCCGCGTTCCGCGAGCTTGTTCAGCGCCGCCTGCACCGCCCCGGCAAGCGCGAGATCGCCGGAGGAAAGCTGACGGTTGATGAACTCGGAAAGCGACAGGAAAGGCCCCCGCGCCCGGACTTGCCCGACGATTTCCTCCGCAAAGGCATCGATCATGTCTTCGTCGAGAAGCCGGTAGCCCGCGAATTCCGCCGCTTCCGGAAACGCGCCGGACGATCCTTGCCCCCCCGCTTCCACATCCCCGGCCATCGAAAAGCGTGTGACCGGGTGGTCCGACTCGTCCGAAAGCGCGACGCTCCAGGTCGCTCCCGATTCCCGGATGTAGGGCACTTTCTGGTTCCGCGCATGCCCGAGCAGGGCGCGCCATGCGGTCACGGAGGTCGAATTGACATTGAACATTCCCTCCACCTCCAGACGCGAAGCGATGGTCTTCCAAGCGTTCGGCATCCTCACGTGCTGGTTGTAAAGCGAGGTCGCGTTCGCCTGCGAAGCCGAAGCGAAGGCCGCGTCTTCCGCGATCGGCAGGTAGGCCCGGTTTCCCAGCGGCTTCTCGCCCGTGACGAAGTCGGCATAGGTCATCTGCATGCTCCGCCCGGCCGTCCCGAAGTTCTCGGGATCGGGCGCGATGGAAGAGAAGAACCAGTCGTCGAAAAGGAGATGGTTCGCGCAGTAGCTGTCGTCGTGCTGGAGATTGGTCGCCAGACCGGCGTCGGTGCCGTTGACCACGGCATCGGCGGGCAGCAGCGGCGTCGCGTCGCTGTTGCCGATGAGATTGAAGGCGAAGGGCGGGATCGGATTCTCGTAGCGCAGGTCCCAGTTCTGAAGCTCGCAAAGCGATTGCAGCGGGCGCGTCGGGATCTCCGCGATCACGCAACGCGAGAGTCCGTCGGATTTGTTGAATCCCGTGACGATATAGCCCCGCCCCGAGGTATCGCTCGCGTTCGGCAGGTTGCTGTCGTTCGGCGTCAGCTTGATGAAGCTGTAGTCGAAGGGTGAATTCACGGGATGGTACGTGCCGCCGTAGTGCCGGGCGATGGTGCTTTCCGCGGTGTCCTTCGATCCCATCGCGGTGTAATTGACCAAGGGGCTGGACTGCACGAAGCCTTTTGCCGGGATGTGGGTCTTGCTCGCCATCCGGGCGCCGAAAACCGTCGAAAGAAAGGGCACCGGATTGGACTGCGCGGAGCTCAGCCCGGTTTCGGACAGGCCCGTGAGCGGTTGGTACACCTCGTTGGCCATGGCGGGCGTGTAGGTCATGCGGTAGGCCAGCAGGTGCTTGCCGGCCGAACTCATGTCCATGTAGATGCCCACGCCCTGGCTGATGTCCGTATAGGCGGTGTCGAATTTCGCTTCCGCCTTGATCGTGGCGGAGGAGCTTACCGCCATCGGCTTCCCTCCCGCGCCCATCACGCGGAAGATGTGCCCGCCCTTCGCGCGATATCCCTGGGCCAATGCCAGGGAAGCCGTCGCCTCCACCGCCGCGGCGGCCTGCGGGCTGAACACCCGCGTCTCGCCCGGCTTCAAGGTGAAGGTCGAGGGGATCTCGTAGCGCAGGGAATCCGCCGCGGACATCGCGGGCTGGTTGTTCGTACTCCCCCGCGTCAGGCAGGTATAGCCGGGAGTCGCCGCTCCGTTCACGGTGTAGCGGAGCGCCACCGGCAGGGGTTTCGGAATGTTGAAGGAAAGCCCCGCCGCCGTGCTGATCTGGACGCTGTAGGGATTCCACATCGTGATCACCGGCGTGACAAGCAACCGCGGCTCCAGGCTGCCGGGAGGCGTAGCCGCCGGACCGGCCGCATGCGAAAAGACCCACTGCACGCGCGCCACCACGGGCAGGATGCGAACCCTGTGAAGAAATCCGTAGGTATTGCCGATGTCGTTGATGGCCACCGCCGTGGTGGCGATCCGGTTGCTGCCGTTCGAACTGGCGGCGATCCGCTTGTAGGCCGTGGCATAGTCCTTGAGGTTCTCCCAACTGCTCACCGCCCCGTGCCGGTAGATCGGGTTGTCGTTCGCCCCCCGGTAGGCGGACCAGGGGTAGATCATCGATTTTGCCGGGGTCGGGTTTCCCGACGTGGGTTTAGTGAACATGATGTCCTTCTCCGGCGTCGCGCGGAAGAACGGCAGGTTCGAGTTCGGCAGCGAGGTCCAGTTCTCGGTCGCCAGGGACAAATCTTTCCGCCATCCGCCGGTGGCGGTGTTGGTCAGCAGTCCCGTCGAAGAGATGGACAGGTCGTGGAAAAACTCGCGCGACACGCTCAGCTCCTTCTCCTCCCCGATGAAATCGCTCGTCAGGCGGCTCACGGCCTTGACCGCGGGGGAGGCGTCGTCCAGCAGCTCCTTCATCCGGAAGGGGGCCGGATCCACGGCGGAGTGGCTTTTCGCGATGGCCGCCCAGCGCGCGGCACTGTCTTCTTCCGGCCGATAGGGCTCGGGCAGGCGGGCCTTTTGGTTTTCGCCCGCGATCCACCACGCGAAACCACCCTCCCCCTCCGCACCGGCGATTTCCGTGGGGTCGAGATGGATCTGGAGTTTCTCGCGATCCGGGCCGTCGCCGACGCTCCCGGCACCCAGCAGCGTTGCCTTGCCCGCTCCGGCCGAGGTCGCGGGAAGGCTCTTCTTATCCGTGGAAACCATCCACGCGAGGAAGCGGGTTTCTTTCCGCGAACGGTAATTCCCGGGCGAAACCGGGCGTCCCTGCGAATCGTGGTCGCTCCCTTCCCAGCTCCTCCAGACACCCAGCACGGGCGGGTGCTGCGCGTCCAGGATATCCGCCCGGGCGGTCACGCGCGTATCGGCCCCGGCTTGCCGCTGGAGCTCCCCCAGCGCGAACATCAAAGCCAGCCGGGCATTCGCGCGTGCCCGTGCCGCATCATCGCCGCGGGTCCCCGTGCGCAGGGATACGGAGGCCAGGCCGAGCAGGCCCACCGCCAGCAGCGACAGCAGGACCATCAGGGAAAGCGTGATGACCAGCGCGAAGCCGCGGGCTGCGCCCGGGGCGGTCCCGGCACCGCGCGGAAAACCCAACCGCGCGGGAACGGTTCCACCCCGGGGCACCGGGTCCGGAAAAAGGAGGCCCTTGGCCAAATGGTAGTGCTTCATCGGCTCCGGTCGGTTCAGGCGTTCCGGGTGCAGGAACCGTGGAAGGACTCCTTCCACTGGCCGGGGGTCAGGCCGAAGTGCTCCTTGAAAAGCCGGCAGAGGTTTTTCGCGTTCCGCAGCCCGGTCTCCATGGCCACCGGCTCCAGCTTCAGGTCGTCTTCGCGGAGCATGTCGGCCGCGGCTTCGGTCCTCCTCGCGAGCAGGTCCTTGCCGACGGTGTTTCCGGTGACCGCCCGGTAGAGCCGGTGGAGCGATCGGACGGACATGCCGCATTCCCTCGCCAGGGAGGAAACGCTGTGGGGCCGGGAATAATCCTCGCGGATGGTCCGGATCGCCTTTGAAATCCCGGGCGGGAATTCACCGCCCGCTTCCTCGGAGGGAAAATGATGAACGGAGCCACAATCCGGATCATGCCGGTCTTGGCCGGAGACTCCGTCTTCCGTGAAATAGTCCGCGTGGGATGTCTGGAGTTTCATGGGTTTCTGCCGGCCGGATAGTCCGGCGCGAGCATGAATCCCTATCCGATTCTCCGGATCATGGATACCTAGGTATTCCCATAGGTAAAACCCAACCCTTTAACAACCAATCGATTAAACGCGTAAATTTAGACGCCGGTAAGCCCCCGGGCAGGCTCGGAAAGAATTTTTACCGCGGCGTATCCGCATCCCGCTTCATGTATTTCAGCACCGCTTCCGTACGGGTCCGTACATGCAGTTTGCGGTAAATATTCCCCAGATGGAAACTGACGGTTTCCATCCTGACCCCCAGCTCATGGGCGATCTCCTTGTAGAGATATCCTTTCGCCAGCAGGTCCAGCGTTTCGCGTTCCCGCTGGGTCAGGTGGTAGTCCTCGTCCGGCTCCGCCACCGGAAGCTGGAAGTGCTGGACCACCTTCCGCGCGATGCCGCTGGACATCGGCGAACCTCCGGCCACCACGTCTTCCAGGGATTCCAGCAGCTTCTCGTCGATATCCCGCTTCAGCACGTAGCCGGATGCTCCGGCGGCCAGGGCCTCGAAGACCCGGTCCGCATCTTCGAAGACGGTGACCATCAGAAACTGCGTCTCCGGGCACAGCGGCTTCAGCTTCCTCAACAACTGGATCCCGGAAAGCCCGGGAAGCTGGATATCCACCACGCAGGCATCCGGCCGCTCCTTCTGGATCGCAGGCAGGGCGGACTCGGCACGGCCGAAACAACCGGTCACCACCCATCGCTCCGAATTCGAAAGGGTTTCACGGAACGAATCGCGCAAGGCGGAATCGTCCTCGACGATGGCGATGGTGCGCTTCGCGAAACTCATGTCCGGGGCAATGCCGCAACTTTCGGCAAGATGCAACGGAAGACCGCGTGCGTGCCTTTCCCCGGGGCGGAAGCAATCGTGCAGGAACCGCCGAGTTCCCTGAAGCGCGCCGCCAGATTGTGCAGCCCGTTGCCCTCCTGCGGCGCGTGCGGGTCGAATCCCGCGCCGGTATCGGCGACTTCCGCCACCAGCACCCCGCCCTCCAGGTTCATGCTGAAGGACACCTCGCAGGGCCCCGCATGCTTGAGGACATTGTGCAGCGCCTCCTTCACCCCGAGCGCGAAGTGATGGCGGAAATCCGATGTCACCGGCAGGGCCGGCAAGTCCGGCGGTATATCGATGCGCAGCTTCACCGCGCTGTCACGGAAGATTTCCTGCGCCACCGCCGCGAGATGCATGGCCAGGTGGTCCAGCGTGTCGTTGGAGGGATTCACCGCCCACACCAGTCCGTCCATGGCGTTCACCAGATCCCGCGCCGCGGACTCCAGCCGCACGACCTGCCGCCGGGCCTTATCGGGATCCCCCCCGATGGCCCGCCTCACGAAGGAAGCGGCCAGGTTCAGCACCGTCACCCGCGTGCCCAGGTCGTCATGCAGATCGCGCGCGATCCGGGCCCGGTCCCGCTCCAGCGCATGCTGGAGTTTGATCGCGGCCAGCCGGTGCCGGGCACGGCGGCGGTAGATGGCGAAGAAAAGCAGCCCCGCCGCGAGCACGCAGGCGGCGACCATGAGCGGCAGGTTGGAGGAAACGGTCTGTTCGGCCGCATGGCC
>CBFGVD010000010.1:0-18599 GCA_965651965.1 uncultured Verrucomicrobiaceae bacterium
GGCCCTCCCGGCCCCGCAGGCGCTTGCCGTGCCGCGGGCGGCGGCTCCCGTTTCCGCCCCTGCTGCCGAACCCGCAGCGCCAGCGCCTGCACCGGAGGCGGAGGCCCCGCGGGCCTTTCGCACGCGGTTGCGCGGCATCCCGGTTTCCGGGATCGCCTTCGATAGCCGCACGCACCGCCTGATCGTGGCGGATCAGCCCGGCGGACCCGGCTCCCTCTGGGCGGATGCCGCCGCGGCCGGCGCTTCCCGCGGCGGTCTGGCCGCGCTGAACGGCGGCTTCTTCACCCCGGAGGGCGCGCCCCTGGGACTCGTCATCGCCGGGGGAAAGCGCGCCGGTGCCCCGAACCGCGCCTCCTCCCTGGGCAGCGGCTTCTATTCGGACCCGGGCACGCCCGCCCTGCTGCGCCGGGAACGCTGGAGCGGCGGCGAGGCGGCGGAGGCCCTGCAGAGCGGCCCCTTCCTCGTCGAGCGCGGCTCGCCCGTGGCCGGACTGGCCGCCGCCTCCTCCGGCGCGCGCAGCTTCATCGCCTGGGATGGCGGCAGCCGCTGGCTGCTCGCGCGTACCGGCGCTTGCTCCCTGGCGGATCTGGCGCAGGCTTTGGCTGATGCCGAGCCCGGCGGCGTGCCCGTGCGACATGCCCTGAATCTCGATGGAGGCCGCTCCTCCGATCTCTGGATCTCCCCTGCCGTGCAAGGCGGCCCCGTTTCCGAACGTCCCTTCTGGAACAAGCCGGTCCGGAATTTCCTCGTCCTCGTCCCCCGTTCCTGAACATGCGATCCTTCTTCCTTCTCCTCCTGCTTGCCGCCTCCGCCCGCGGCGGGGAGCACCGTCATTTCCTGCTGCCGGTGGGGCCGGGGGGCCGTTCCGCCACGGTGCATGCTTATGTCTTCGATGCCGGGCGGGAGACCCTGCGGGTGCTCGATCAGGGCGGCCTGGAGCAGCAGAGCTTCCCCGATCTCGGCGCTGCCGCCGCGGCCGCCGGGGCGAATGCAGGGGTAAACGGCGGTTTCTTCCTGCCGGATGGCAGCCCGCTCGGCCGTTTCACCGCGGATGGCAAGCACTCCGGCAGCCCGGACCGTTCCGGCGGCCGCAGCGCGGGCCTGCTGTGGTCGGACGGCCGGAAAACCGGCATCTCCCGTTCCGCCGGCTTCGATTTCGAGGCACCGGGCCTCACCCAGGTCCTGCAGGGCGGCCCCTTCCTGATTGAAAACGGGCAGGCCGCCGCGGGCCTGGATGCCTCCCGTTTCACGCGCCGCACCCTGGTCCTCACGGATGGCGGCAAGCTCTGGGCCCTGGCCTACGTGCCGGGAGCCACGCTGGATGGCCTTGCCCGCGCGCTCGCGCAGCCCGATGCCTGCCCTTTCTTCCAGCCCCGGACCGCGCTGAATCTGGACGGCGGCTCCGCCAGCGGCCTTTGGATCAAGCGGCAGAATGGACAAGCGTTTTATCTTCGTGAAATATCAAAGGTCCGGAATTTCCTGGTGGTAATCCCTAAGGATCAAGGCTGAAGCACCTCCACTGCAATCCCCTTGGACAGGAAGGCCCGCAGGTGTTAGTAACTTCCACCGTCGCCCGAACCCGGGTTCCCCGCTTTTCCTGCATGAAATCCATCTGCTGCGTCGCCGCTGCAATCGCCTGTGCCTCCTGCGCCCAGGTCAATCAGGTGAAGGAAGCCACCGCAGGGGGATTTTCCAAGGTTTCCGGAGGCGTGGCGAAACTCGGCGAGGCCTCCAAGGAGGGCTTTGCCAGGTTCATGCCCTCGCGCATCCCGGTGGTGGAAGTGCGTGACGAGGATCTGCGCGAGCTGAAGACCGGCCAGGAGCAGGCCGTTGCTTTCGAGAAGAATCGCCGCCAGCGTTTCTGGATTTTCGGCGGCCCCGCCGATTTCGTGGAGCCCGAGTTGCCCGAAAATGCCGGTCTGATGGACGGCGACCTGCTTCCGCCCAAGATGGAGTGACCAGGACTCCCGCGCGGCATCCCCCCTTTCCTCCCACAAGACTCCCGCACGCTTTTTCCCTCCCCCTCCCTTCGTCACCGCACTCCCTCCCCTGAGTGGCGATGAACCCCGAACCCTCCCTCCCCCCTTCCCGGGCTGCGGAAACGCCGCCGCGGGCATTTGCTGCCGTCGTGCGCCGGGATTTCCGCGCCCGGCATTTCCGGTGCCTTGCGCCTCTCGCTTTTCTTCGGTAGGCGGAAAAAATTCCGCCACGTGTCCTGGAAAGCCCGGGCAGGCACCGCCGGCCCGGGCTTTTCGTTTCCCCCCGCCGGATGCGACGGATCCCGGCTGCCTATCCACCCGGGACTCCCGCGAAGGGGGGCTTTTGGAAAAGCCCCGCCCGCGTCATGGCGCTCGGAGAGCGCCACTCCGATCAATTTGCACCTCCCCTCCCGGGCTGAAGCCCGCGCTCCCATGGGATGAAAGCCGCACGCGCTTACAGTGCCGCGCGGCTGCGGGCGACCAGAGGGCTCTCGGGATGGCCGGAGCCCTTCAGCCAATGCACGCTGGCAGCCAGGAAGCGGCTCCGGTAGGCGGGGGAAAGCGCCTTGTAATCCTCGATCACCGCGCTGCTGAACTTGTAGTCGTGGGAATCCGTCCCCTTCAGATAAATCATGCGCTGCGCCATGTCCGTGAAGACCCGCGGGTCGCCCCCGCCCTCCAGGTAGGCCAGGGTCTCGCGCGCCGCTTCCAGGCGATCGGAGGCCAGACCGGCGAAGATCCGGCCGACGGCTTCCGTGCCGCCCGCTTCATCCGCCGCAGGCTCGAAGGTATCGATCCGGATCCCTTCTCCCGCCGCGGCGTCGTCGCGGAACAAGGTCAGGAAGGAGGCATTCTGGAGCATCAGGAAGCGCCGTGTCGCATCGTCCGCGGCATGGCGGAAGGAATAGTGCAGCGCGTTCGTGGTGGTGCAGGCGTGCAGGGAGATGATGCCCGGCTTGCGCATCAGCAGTTCCGCGGCATGTAGGAACATGGCATCCCACACCGCCTGCGGCGAGCCGCCGGCATTGATGAGGGAAACCACCTTCGCGGAGGCATCGTCCCAGGTGCCGCCGCGCAGGGTGGCGAGCATTTCGGAGACATCGCCGGGCTTGTGCCCGCCGCCGTTCCATGTGGCACGGAGCTCGTGCAGGCGCTCCGTGTTTTTGCGCCCCGGGCGGTCCGCCAGCGCATCCCTTTCCGCGGGATTTTTCCCCTCGTAGGCCAGCAGCGCGTAGGCCAGGGAGCGCAGCACCGGCTCCGCATGCTGCCAGCCGATGGTACCGAGCAAGCGCCAGCTATTGGCCACGTAGATCGCCTTGTGGCCGATGTCCCGGTAGTCGCGGGCCCCGTAGCGGCAGAAAATATCGAAGGTCTCCCGCACGCCCGGAGCACGGGCCAGGGCGGCCGCCGCGGCATCCGCACAGCCGGTGTCCCAGGCATCCATCCCCATCGCGAAGTTGGAGGCGGCCCGCTCCGGCGGCGGCACGGCGGCCTCGAAGACCGCTTCCATCGTCCAATCCCCCGCCAGCTTGTCCCTCTCCTGGGAGGATTTGAACTGGTCCAGCGCCCAGAAGACCGGGAGCCAGCGGTCCTCCGGCGGGGAATTCCGGCTCGCCAGATGGGCGGAATTCACCACCAGCACGGCGTGGAATTTGAACCCGACGGGCCGCGGCTGGATATTCCGGATGCCCGCCAGCAGCAACGCCGAGAGGATCTCCCGGTACGTGGTGCCGCCGCGGATGCGTTCGCCGGCTTCCTCCAGCAATCTTTCCCGCGGAGTGTCTTCCAGCATCCGCACCAAGGGCTCGATCTCCGGCAGGAAGCGTACGACGGAGGGATCCACCTTGGCCTCCGCCGCGGAAACGGCAGGAAGCCGGGAGAGAAACTCCAGTCCCCCCGCGCCCAAGAGGCCCGCCCGCGTGGCGGTGCCCATGAATTGCCGCCGTGACCAATCGGGATTCATTGCGTCTGCGTGGGATTTTCCCCGCCTGATCGGAAAGATGGACGGGCTTTCCTATAAGTGCAAGATGAGCCGGGAAGATTCCCGAAAAGCGGCGGCGACCGGACCTTTGCAGCCCTTCCGGATGTGCCTACGCCTCCAGGCGGGCGGACCATTCCGCCTCCTTGAAGCCCGCCAGCACCACCCCGTCCCCTACCGCGAAGGGCCGCTTCACCAGGTTCCCGTTCCCGGAAAGCAGGGCCACGGCTTCCTCCACGCTCATGTCCGGCAGCTTGTCCTTGAGCCCGAGCTCCCGATAGTCCGCGCCGGAGGTATTGAAGAGCGGCCGCAGGTCGCCGTGGAAGGCCCGCACCGCCAGCATCAGCTCCTGCGCGGTGGGCGGCGTCTCGCGGATCGCCTTCACCTCGTGGGGTATTCCCTTTTCAGCCAGCCATTTGAGCGCCTTCCGGCAGGTATCGCAATTCTTGTAGGCGTACACGGAAATCATGGTCGCGATCTTGCCTCCCCGCGCCGCCCGCGCAAGGCTGGGCACCCGCATGAGCCCGAAGGAACGCCTGCTCGCTGCCGTCCGCGCCGAACTCCGTTCGCGCCTCGATCGCCTGGAACGCGCCGCCCGCGAAAGCCACGCCGCCGCCACCGACCCCGGGAGCAAGGCGGAGAGCAAATATGACACCCGCAGCCTGGAGGCCTCCTACCTGGCCGCGGGACAAGCCCGGCAAGCGGAGGATCTGGCGCGGGATCTCGCCGCCTTCGAGACCCTTTCCCTGCCGGATTTCGCGGCGGAGGATGCCATCGCGGCCGGGGCCTTGGCCGAGGTGGAATTGGGCGGGGAGAGCGCGTGGTTCCTGCTCGCCCCCGCGGCCGGAGGGCTGGAGCTGGAGTGGGAGGAGCGGGAGATCACCCTGCTGGCCCCCGCCAGCGCGCTTTACGGCCGCCTGCTGGGCCTGCGCGCGGGGGACAGCGCGGAAGATCCCGATCTTTTCGTGAGCGAAGTGAGGGAGGCTCCGCCACCAGAAGCTAGGATTCCCGCGGACGCCGGAAGTCGCTATAAGGCGGCGCATGTTCCGTTTCGAGCACCGCGGCGAGCGCCCGCTGAGCCGGCGATCCTTCCGGCGCCGCATGATCCGCTGCGGGTTCATCGCCACCGGCATCACGCTCTCCGCACTCTGCATCGGGATCGCGGGTTACCACTGGATCGGCGGGCTGGGCTGGATCGATTCCTTCCTGAATGCCGCCATGATCCTGGGCGGCATGGGCCCGGTGGACGCGATGACAAGCGCGGCGGGGAAAATCTTCTCCGGCTGCTATGCCCTGTTTTCCGGGCTTGTCTTCATCGCGCTGGCGGGCTTTCTGGTCGCACCCGTCGCCCACCGCATCCTGCACCGCTTCCACTACGAGACGGACGACGAAAACCCGGAACCATGAGCCGCCTGATCGCCATCGTCGCCATGACCGCGGACCGCGTGATCGGCCGCGAGGGCAGCCTGCCCTGGCACCTGCCGGAGGATCTCGCCTTTTTCAAACGGACCACCTCCGGCCATCCGGTGGTGATGGGACGAAAGACCTACGAGTCCATCGGCAAGCCCCTGCCCAAGCGGCGGAATATCGTGCTCACGCGGGACCGGAACTGGTCCGCGCCGGGCGTCGAGACCATCCACGCGCCCGAAGAACTCCGCGCGCTGACAGACCCCGGCGGGAGCGTCTTCATCATCGGCGGGGCGGAAATTTACGCAGCCTTCCTGCCGGACCTGGACGAATTGCTGGTATCCCGTGTGCACGGGGACTATCCCGGCGACACGCGATTTCCCGAGTTCGAGGACCGCTTCGGCCCGCCCGAGGTGCTCGCGCGGCACGAGGCCTTCGAAATCCGCCGCTATCTGAAACCCGCAAGCCACTGAAACATCCCGACATGCCCACGAAATTCGAACTCGAAGGAACGCTCAAGCACCTCTTCGACACCCAGACCTTCGCCAGCGGCTTCTCCAAGCGGGAATTCGTGGTGGAAGTGCCGGACGGCAAATTCCCGCAACTGATCAAATTCGAGTGCGTGAAGGACAAGATCGCGATGCTGGACGGCCTGAAGCCCGGCGACGGGGTGCAGGTCTCCTTCGACATCCGCGGCAGCGAATACAAGGAGCGCTTCTACGTGAACCTGAACGCCTGGAAGATCAGCCGGGCCGGGGGAGAAAGCGGCGCGGACGACGCGAGGGCGAACTCTTCCCTCGACGCGAGCTTCGACAACGAGCCGGACGCCTCCGACGACATTCCTTTTTGAGCAGTCCCCGGCCGCGCGCCGGGAGATGAAGGCGGCTTCCGGAAAGCCCTGCGGCGCTTTTTTCCGCGACCCACCCGTTTGAGCGGGGCCGGGAACGCGCTGGCGGGTTGCACTGTCGCGCGAGCGCGCTAGCCTGCGGCCATCATGCGCCAGATTTTCCTCGCAGCCGCCCTTTCTCCCCTCCTCCTCCAGGCACAGGCCGCGCCCGGCGTGGAAATCGTGGCCAAGGGCTTCGAGCGGCCCCTGTGGGTCGGCGCGCCCGCGCATGACAAGGGCCGCCTGTGGGTGATCGAGCAGGTCGGCAAGATCTGGATCCTCGACGCGAAAACCGGCGAGCGGCAGGCGGAACCCTTTCTCGACATCGTGGAGCGGGTACGCCGCCGGGACAACGAGGAAGGCCTGCTCGGCCTGGCTTTCGCCCCGGATTTCGAGAAAAGCGGCCGCTTCTACGTGAACTACGTGGACAAGGAAGGCCAGCACACCCGCATCTCCCGCTTCAAGGCGAAGGGCCCGGATTTCCTGACCGCGGACCCGGGCAGCGAGGAGATCCTGCTTTCCTACAAGCAGGACTTCGGCAACCACAACGGGGGCTGGATCAGTTTCGGCCCGGACGGGATGCTCTACATCGGCAACGGCGACGGCGGCAGCGGCAACGACCCGAAGCAGCGGGCGCAATCGCTGGATACCTACCTGGGGAAATTCCTCCGGATCGATGTCTCCCCCGCCACGGGCTACACCGTGCCGCGGGACAACCCTTTCCTGAAAACGGAGGGCGCGAAGCCGGAAATCTGGGCCTACGGCCTGCGCAATCCGTGGCGCTGCTCCTTCGACCGCAAGACCGGCGACTTCTGGATCGGGGACGTGGGACAAGGCCGCTGGGAAGAGATCAACTACCTTCCCAAGGGCAAGGGCGCAGGCGCGAACTTCGGCTGGCGCCTCCGCGAAGGCGACAAGGAAACGCCGGGAGTCGGCGGCCGGTCCCCGAAGGGCGCGATCGACCCGGTGTACGTCTATAACCACGGCGGCGGGCCGAAAGACGGGCTCTCCGTGACGGGCGGCTACGTGTACCGCGGGCCCGTGAAATCCCTCGAAGGCCGTTACATCTTCGGCGACTACAACCTGGGCCACATCTGGTCCTTCGTGCCGAAAAACGGCAAGCCGACGAAATTCGAGGACCACACGAAGGAATTCTCCGCGGAGGGCCAGCGGGCCTTGATCGCTTCCTTCGGCGAAGACGCGGTGGGAAATCTCTATATCGTGGACCACAAGGGCCCGATCCTGAGGATCGTGGAAAAGTGAGAGACAAGGCGGAGGCCTCCGGCCAGCCGGGGCGGTTCCTGATCGCGGAACTCACCCTTGATTCGCCGACGCGCGGGGACGCGTGTCCCTACCTTGCTTCGCGGACACGCGGGGACGCGTGTCCCTACCGGCTTCATTCGAGATGCAGCACCACCGTGGTGCGCGGGCCGATCCTCGCCTTCGCGCCCGGAGCGACCTTCTTGCCGGTCACGAGGTTCCGGATTCCACCGCGGTGCGCGGGGGCTTGCAGCTCGAAGGTCTTGTCCGCGCTCATGTTCATGGCGATGAGGTAGGGCCCGTAGGCGAGCTTGTAGAAATCCCCCCGGCCCGCGTGGATGTTTTCCTGGCCGGGCTTGAAGGGGACGCCCTCCGGGATCCTCGCGATGGGCAGCGTTTCCCCCGCATGGGCGGAGACGAACTCCGCGGGGTAGCGGTGGCCGCCGTTCGCGAAGCCGAAGTTGGTCCAGTCCGGGCGGCGGTATTCCATGCCGGAGGGCGTGAACTCCGTCTCCAGCGCCACGGTGGCGACACGATCATGCACGGGCGTGAGGCAGTGCACCCGGCCGAGGAAATTCACCGCGTGGCGCGCCCGCCAGTAGAGGGAGGCATAGAGGATTTCCCGGCCCTTCTTGATCGCCACCACGCCGTTCTCCTCATCCGCGAAGACGAAATCCGGCTGATCCCAGGTCATCGGCAGGCGATGGGGCTGCGGAGCCTGCGCCAGGATCGCCGCGTGGCGCTCCGGGACGCCGAGCAGGCCCGCGGTGATGCGGAAGCCGCCCGCCTTCAACCGCCGCTCCATCACCGCGTGGAATTGATTGTCCGCCAGCATCTGCTGCGCGTAGCCGACGAGGTGCGGGTCCAGGGTGGCGGCCGCGGCCTCGAAGGGCGAGCCGTCCCAGCTCGGGCGCTGGTCGTAGGTGACATCCCCCGGATAGTGGACGTCCCGCCAGCCGACGGCGGTTTCCAGGACCATCGCGCGGTGGCCCTCCGGATCGAGCATGGGATAGCGGAAGGGAGCGCGGGCGCGGGCGATCTTCACGAGCTGCGCCTTGATCCGCGGATCCCCCTCCTTCCCCGGCGCGGGCCGCGTGGCCTCGTAGATCTGCGCCACCCAGTCCAGCACCTCGCCGTAGATGCCCACGTAGCCGAGCTCCTTGGTCAGGCCGTCCGCGGTGAGCTGGTAAAAGGAATCGCCGAGGGGCTTGAGCGGCTTGCCGTCCTTCTCGCTGCCGAGCCAGGGCTCGAGACCGATCGACTCGTGGAGATAGCGCAGGGCGCGCTTCTCCGGCAGGGCCTTGGCGGGGTCCGTCACGGCCAGTCCCCGGTTCGCCAGGTAGATGCCGTAGAGGTCGTTGATCATGGATTGGTTCGTGTACTGGCGGCGGTGCTCGCGGTGCCAATCCCGGCAGGCCAGCAGCATGTCCGCGTATCCGGCACGGCGGGTCACGCGGGCTCCCTTGCCATCGTCGATCTCCTCGTCAAGGCGGGGCCCGAGCTCCGCGGGAAGCAGGGCCAGCACGTGGCCGGAGGGGCCCAGGCCGAACCAATCGGGATTGTAGGTGGAAGGCTCGGCCTCGGCCAGGCGGGGATTTTCCACATAGGCCCGGTAAAGCGCGTCCAGGCTGGCCAGGATCTTCACGAGCGCCTCCCTCTTCCCCGCGGCCCGCGTCCAAGGAGTGTGGTAGGCCTGGGCCAGGAAGAGCATCTGCATCTGGTTGCACGGGCGCTCGGGCTCGCGCAGCAGGCGCGCGATCTCGCCGTTCACGCGGTCTTTCACGCCGTCCATCACCTCCGGGCCGGGTCCTTTCCGCAGCGGGGCGTTTTCCGGGTAGATCCCCTGCTTCTCCTCAGCGGGCGGCGTGAAGCAGGGATCGGTGTGGGTGTAGGCGCGGTACAGGCCCCGGGCGGGCTTCGTCATGGGCTTCTGGTATCCATCGAAATCCCGCGCGTAGCCCGAGATCGGGCCGCTGGCGCGGATCTCGCACTCCACCGTTTCCTGTCCCTTCGTCAGGGCGAGCGGAAGCGGGCAGGTGCGGTAGCAGAAGCGCCCGGGATAGGCCGGGACATAGGCACCGTTATCCAAGCCCTCGATGTCGCCCAGGTGGCGGTAGCCGATCTGCTTGCCCGCCACGTGGAGCATCAGGCGGTTACGGTTCACGTCATCCCCCCACAGCCGGATGGTGAAATAGTTCTGCCGCCGCGGATCGACGCGCACGGTGAACTTCAGCACCCCGCCCTGCCAGGCGCCTTCCGCTCCCGGCAGGAGCCGCCGGGCGGGCTCCCCCAGGCCGCCGGACACGCGATCGGAGTGCTCCGCGGCGAGGCCGTGGGCCGACTCCGAGGCTTCGTTTCCGAAGACGAGCGTATCGGTGATTTCCGCGGCGCAGAGAGCGGGAACCAAGAGGGCGAGGCAAACGAAGCGTGAGCGGGAAGTAGGGATCATGTGAAAAAGCAAAGGGGCCATCGCGGGCCGCTTTCCCAAAACGCGGCTTTCGGGAAAATCGCTCACGCCTTGCGGGTTTCCATGGTAAACCCGCGGTCAAGGAAGGGCCCGGCCGCGCTCCGGATGCGTGCCGCCGGGGAAAGATCCCCGCTCTCCGGCACGTCTCGCTCCCCGGTGACCTTGCTTCGCTTTCTTTCCCTGCCCGCCGGCCTCGTGCTCGGCATCCTTTCCCTCCGGGCCGCGGAACCCGCCCCGGCGGCCGCAGGAAAGGAAGCGCTGCAGGCTTACCTCGAGGGGAGCTTCCCTGCGGAAATCACGCGGGTGAGCGCGGGAGAGGATCGCGTGGAGATTTCCGGGCGGACCGGACAGGCCGGGACCGGCTTGCGGCTCGCCTGCATCCCGATGGATGCTTTGCTCGGTGCGGAAGAGGCGGCCGCGGAATTTTTCCCGCTCGCGTCCGCTGCGGACGGGTCCTTTTCGGTCTCGCTGCCGCGCCGTGCGGATGGCACCGACCGGCTGACCGCGCGCTGGCGGGTCGTCCGCAAGGCCGCGCAAGGGACCGAAGCCCTCTCCCGCGCCCGCTATGCAGACGAGACGGCCTGCCGCGCGCCGGAGCTGCCCGCCGCGAAACCCCGGAGCAAGAAGGGCCTGGGCGGCTGGCTGCCCGCGCCGCTGCCGGGCGAACTCGCGGAGCTGGGCATTTCCGCGGTGACGGTCAACGTGATGCTCCACCCCTTGATCTCGCTTTCGCCGGAGCCGGGGACCTTTCCAATCCGTTGGCAGGGCCGGACCTACCACGCGCGGGAGCAGGCCCTGGCGGGCCTGGATTCCGTCTTCCTGGCGGCGCAGGAACAGGGGGCCATGGTCTCCGCGATCCTGCTGGTGGCGAACCCGGCAAAGACGGACGACCCGGTGGTCAAGCTGCTGGGCCACCCGGATGCCGAACCGCAGGGCATCTACGCGATGCCGAACGTCACCTCCGCGGAAGGCATCGCCCTCTACGGCGCGATCCTGAACCTGATGGCGGAACGCTGGTCCCGCGCGGACGGCAAACACGGCAGGGTCCACCACTGGATCCTGCACAACGAGGTGGACGCGGGCCGGGTGTGGACGAACGCGGGGCGGAAGGAGGACATCGCCTACATGGATCTCTACCAGCGCTCGATGCGGCTGATGCATCTCATCGCGCGGCAGTACGATCCCCGCGCGCGCGCCTTCATCAGCCTGACCCACCATTGGGCGGAAAAGGGGCAGGCGGATTGGTACGGCTCGCGGCGCATGCTGGAGCTGCTCGCGGCGTTCTGCCGGGCGGAGGGAGATTTCCCCTGGGGCCTCGCCTTTCACCCCTACCCGCAGGATCTCGGCAACCCGCGGACTTGGGAAGACGGGCAGGCTACCTTCGGCTTCGGGACGGAGAAAATCACGCCGCGGAACCTGGAGGTGCTGGATGCCTGGATGAAGCGGCCCGAGATGCGATACCGCGGGGAAGTGCGTCCGGTGCATCTTTCGGAGAACGGCTTCAACTCGCCGGACTACTCGGAAAAAGCGCTGGCCGAACAAGCCGCGGGCATGGCGCTGGCCTGGAAGAAGATTGCCGGGCTTTCCTCGATCGAATGCTGGCATTACCACAACCGCATCGACCACCGGGGAGAAGGCGGGCTGCGGATCGGCCTGCGGAAATTCCCGGACGAACCCGGCGACCCGCTGGGGAAAAAGCCCGTGTGGCATCTCTACAAGGCGCTGGGAACCGCGGAGGAAGACCAGGCCGCGGCCCGCTACCTGCCGCTGATCGGGATCCGGGATTGGGACGAGGCGCTGCACCGCGGGGAAATCCGTTAGTTTTGCTTCGCCTGGTAGGGCCGGGCGTACCGGCCGACCGCGGGCGGTCCCTCGAAACCTGCCTCACCTTTGCTTCGCGGACACTCGGGGACGCGTGTCCCTACCATCGGGACTGTAAATCCGACTTGGGCAGATTTTCGATCCCCCCCGGTGCGGACAGGCGGCGGGGGCTTTGTTAGAGGCGTCGGCTTGCTTCTTCCGTCGATCCCGGCGGAAGGGCGCCGAACCACAAAACCCCAAAACCCGCCCATGAAAAACCTATCGTTGCCATCCCTGGCCGCCCTCCTGCTCGCCGTGCTACCCGCGGCGGCGCAATCGCCCCCCTCCACCCTCTCCCGGACCTACACCTATTCCGGCGGCAGCCTGACCGTGGATTTCGCGCTGCACCCGGTGCGCGGCTCGGGATTCGAAGTGTATGTCCACGCTCCCGGGGACACCTACTCCACCCACACGCCGGGCAGGCCGGCGCGGACCTACCTGGGCACCGTGAGCGGCTACCCGGGAGCCATCGCCGCGGGGCAGCTCCTCTCCAGCGGGGCGGTGCGCACCTCGATCATCTTCGAGGACGGCACGATCTGGCGCGGCACCGGCACCGGCATGACGATCCCCTCCCCCGCGAGCTGGACGCCGAACTACCCCACCAACCAGGTGCCCGCGGGCGGCGCGGGCTCCACCGTTTACGGCGCGGACGTGGGGCTGGACCTCACCTACACCTACTACAATCACGCCGGGCAGAACCTGGACGAAGCGGTGGAACGCGCCGAATGGGCCGTGATGGAGGCGAACGCGATCTACCTGCGGGATGCCGCCATCGTCCACCGCATCGGCCGCATCGTCATCCGCACGGATGGCAGCGACGACCGCTCGACCAGCCTCGGTGAAATGCGGGACGAGTGGAACACGGTGCTGCCGGGAATCCTGCCCTCCACCTCCTACGACCTGGCCGCGGCGGTGCAGGCCGTGGGCAGCGGCGGGCTCGCCTACGTGGGCGCGATCGGCACCAGCAACCGCTACTCCTGGAACAGCATCAGCAGCGGCAGCACGGACGGGAATTTCGCCACCGTGTGGCGGCACGAGGCGGGGCACAACTGGGGCTCCGGCCACGATGCCGGGGGCAAGCCGGAAGGCCCCACGGTGATGTCCGGCAACGGGCTGTCCCGTTTCTCCAGCGGCGAGCTGGCCGCCATCCTCTCCCACCGGAATACCAAGCTCGGCAGCCTGGACAATCTGGGCTCCTACACCTACCCGCTGCCGCCGCGGGCGAATGCGGACCGGGGCAAGGCGCACTTCAGCCTTTCGCCGATGACCCTTGACGTTCTGGCAAACGACTCGGACTCGAACGGCGAGGCGATTTCCCTCCTTTCCTTCGCCTCCGCCTCCCAGCGGGGCGGCACGATCGTCCGCTCCACCGGCCCCGGCGGCCGGGAAGAGCTGATCTACACCCCGCCCTCCACCGCGCTGCTGGACTGGTTCTCCTACCGCATCGAGGACTCCTCCGGCCAGCAATCGGTCGGCTGGGTGATGATCCAGCCCGCGGCTCAGGCCCCAGACGCCGCGACCGAGCCGGACTTCGTGTCCGTAACGAGCGGCTCCTGGGCCGCCCCGGGCACCTGGGATAGCGGCGCGGCCCCCGCGGCAGGCAGCCACTACGGCGTGAGCGGCGGCCACACGGTGGATTCCGCCCCGGACAATGTATCCAGCGGCGGGACCGCCTCCTTCGCCGGGGATTCCCTGATCGTGGACGGCGGCGGCATGCTGCGGCTCAAGCACACCTCCGCGGGCGGGAACAATACCCACTCCGTGGACCTAAACGGCGTGGTGCTGCGGGACGGCGCAACCCTGCAATCCTACAATACCTCCGCGGGCAACGTGACGCGCAACCTCGTCGGCCCCGTCGTCATCGCCGCTGGCACGGCGAACATCCGCATCCAATCCGACAGCGGCAGCGCCTACACCAATGCTCTGCGCATCACGGAAGGGATCTTCGGCAGCGGGGATATCAGCCTGACCGGCTCCCTGCAGGGCCAGGGCGGGGAGCGGCGCTTCCTCTACGCGGGGATGCACGATGTCGCCTACTCCGGGGACTGGACCGTTTCCGGGGACAACACCACGGACAACGCCCGCCGCCTCTTCCTGGTGGCGGAGGCCGCGAATTCGCTCGGCACCGGCATGGTCACGCTCGGCACCCGCGCGCAGCTCCGGAACTCCGCATCGGAGGGTCTGGACAGCCTCTGGGGCGTCGCCCTCACCACCGCGACCTCCACGCTCCAGCTCAGCTATCCCTGGGAAGCGCCGGAGGCCACGCTGGACGTGCAGGCGGGCACGGTGGACCTCGGTTCCTTCGCCAGCACCATCGGCACCATGAAAATCGGCGGGAACACGCTCGCCCCCGGCACCTACGATGCGGCGGCGCTGAACGCGCTCGGCTACGGCGGCAACTTCACCGGCACGGGCAGCATCACGCTTGTCACCATCTCTTCCACCGGCAGCGGGGACTGGACCACCACCTCCCTGTGGAACAACGGGCTGGCCCCCGGCGCGGGCTACAACCACCGCGTCATCAGCGGCCACACCGTCGATTCCGTATCCGCCTCCGTATCGAGCGGCGGCACCGTGACCTTCCCCGGGGATTGGATCGCGGTGGCGAACGGCGGCATGCTCCGGCTGCGCCACACCTCCGCGGGAGGAAACAACACCCACACCGTGAACCTGAAGCAACTGCTGCTGGAAAGCGGCGGCACGCTCCAGTCCTACAACACCTCCTACGGGAATGTGATCCGCAACATGAGCAGCCCGCTGGTGCTGCCCTACGGCGGCACGGTGAACATCCGCATCCAGTCCGACAGCGGCGGTGCCTACACCAACGCCCTGCGCCTGAACGGTGGCATCCACGGCTCCGCCACGGTTTCCCTGACCGGCTCGCTCCAGGGCCAGAGCGGCAACCGGCGTTTCCTGTATGTGAATGCGGCGGATTCCCCTTTCACCGGGAACTGGACCGTGGCGGGAGACAACACCACGGACAACGCCCGCCGCCTGCACCTGGTCGCGGAAGCCTCCAAGGCTCTTGGAAGCGGCACGGTCACGCTGGGCACCCGCGCGCAGCTCACCTGCTCCGCCTCCGGCGGCATCGATAGCCTGGCCGCGGTGGAACTGCAAACCTCCACCTCCACGCTGCTGCTCAGCCAGCCGTGGGTCAATCCGGTGGCGGTCCTGACCCTAACGGCGGGCACGCTGGACCTCGGCTCCGGCACCAGCACCATCGGGACCATGGATATCGGCGGGAGCAGCGTGCCGACCGGCACCTACACCGCCTCCGGCCTGGCCGCGCTCGGCTTCGGCGGCACCTTCAGCGGCAGCGGCTCGCTGGAGGTGACCGGAAACCTGCCATACTGAGACTCCTCCCCCGCACTTGGCCGCGAAACGAGGACGGCCGGCGCTGAACCGCGCCGCCCTCGTTTTCGCGACCCGCGCCGCACCTTTCCTATTGCCGCGGGTCCCGCCCGCGCCTAGCTCTGCCGCGTGCCCCGCAAGGCGGATGCCCAGGACAACGACTGGCTGTCGCGGGCGATCGGACAGCCGGATTTCGCCCGGCACCTGGCCCGCGCGGCCAAGGGTGCGGGGGGAGTCGTGTTCGATCACGCGGACGAGGCCGCTCACGCGTGGCTGGCGGCGGTGGCCTGCACGCACCTGGCGGCGGCGGGGAAGCACCGCGTCTGGCTGGTCTGCGAGGGGCCGCGGCAGCGGGAAAGACTGGCCGCGGAGCTGGAATTGTGGGGTATCCGGGCGGCGGATCTGCCGGAGGTACCGGTGGAGCTGGAAGGCGGCCAACTGGCCGATCCGGAGGCCGCGGCCGCCCGGCTGGAGGTGCTGGACACGGCGGCGCAGAAGGCAGCCTGCACGATCCTCTGCGGCGCGGACGCCTTTTCCCAAGCCGCGCCCTCCCCGGCGGAGCTGGCGGGCAGCCGCATCGCCGTGCGCGCGGGCACGGAGGCCGACCCGCACGAACTGGCGGCGAAACTTTCCACCCACGGCTACGACCGCGTGACCACCGTGCAGGGCCGCGGGCAATTCGCCGTGCGCGGCGGCATCCTGGATGTCTTCCCCTGGCAGGGCGGGCGGCCGCTGCGGATCGAGTTCTTCGACACGGAGGTGGATTCGCTGCGGGAATTCGACGTGGATACGCAGTCTTCCATCGGCAAGCTGGAGCAGGCGGAGCTGCTGCTGGCGGAGCCGGAACTGGAGGCCACGGTGGCGGACTACCTGCGGCCCGGGGATATACGGATCGCCTTCGACCAAGCGGAGGTGGAGGCGGAAGTGCGCATCAGCTCCGGCGCCGCCAACACCGGCGGCGAGGAAGATTTCCGCACCGCATGCTTCGGCAGCCCGCTGGGCAGCTTCGAGGCCGGGGACTTCGTGCTGGAGCAATCCCGCCGCGAGCGTTTCTTCGCGCAGCTCGACGAGTGGCGCGCGCAGGATTGGAAGATCGGCATGGTCTTTTCCAACAAAGGCGAGGAGGACCGTTTCGCCGAACTCGCCGGGCAGGAGGCGATCGCGGACGTGGCGCGGCTGCGCGGGGAACTGGTGCAGGGCTTCACGGTGCCCGCGGCCCGGATGGCCGTGCTCTCCTCCAGCGAGCTTTTCGGCCGCTACCGCACGCCGGGCACCATGCGCCGCAGCCACCGGGACGGCCACCGCGTGCTGACCGCGCGGGCTTCGCTCGATGACATCGCGGAGGGCGATCTGGTGGTCCACCACGAGTACGGGATCGGCCGCTTCCGCGGGATCGCGCCGGGCGAGACCGGGGAGGAAATCAGCATCGAATACAAGGACGGCGGCCTGCTGGCCGTGCCGATCGACCAGGCGCACCTGGTGGCGAAATACGTGGGCCTGGGCGGCAAGACGCCGGAGCTGAACAAGCTGGGCGGCGCGGCCTGGAAAAACATCCGCAAGAGCGCGGAGAAATCCATCCTGGACTACGCGGCGCAGCTCCTGCGCGTGCAGGCGGAGCGCCAGGCGGAACCGGGCATCCCCCACCCGCCGGATTCGCGCTGGATGTGGGAATTCGAAAACTCCTTCCACTTCACGGAGACGCCGGACCAGCGCCGCGCCATCGAGCAGAGCAAGCGGGACATGGAGGCGATGAAGCCGATGGACCGCCTGATCTGCGGGGACGTGGGCTTCGGCAAGACCGAGGTGGCGATCCGCGCGGCCTTCAAGGCGGCCACGGGCGGCATGCAGGTGGCCGTGCTGGTGCCCACCACCGTGCTCGCCGAGCAGCACTGGCGCACCTTCCGGGAGCGCATGAGCGACTACCCCATCCGGATCGACCTGCTCAACCGCTTCCGCACCCCCGCGGAGGTGCGGGAGACGATCAAGGGACTGGCGGACGGATCGGTGGACATCGTCATCGGCACCCACCGCCTGATCTCCGGAGACGTGCATTTCAAGAACCTGGGCCTGGCCGTCGTCGATGAGGAGCAGCGCTTCGGCGTGAAGCACAAGGAGAAGTTCAAGGAGCTCTTCCGCCGCATCGACGTGATGACGCTTTCCGCCACGCCGATCCCCCGCACGCTCTACATGGCGCTGATGGGCGCGCGGGACATGTCCACCATCGACACCCCGCCGCCGAACCGCGTGCCGGTGCATACCAGCGTGGTGCAGTACGACGAGCGGATCATCCGCGACGCGATCCGGCGCGAGATGAAGCGCGGCGGGCAGGTCTTCTTCCTGCACAACCGGGTGAAGAGCATCGAGATGATGCGCAAGAAGCTGGCCGAGCTGGTGCCGGAAGCGCGCATCCTCGTCGGCCACGGGCAGATGGAGAAGGACGAGCTGGAAGTGGTGATGCGGAACTTCGTCCACGGCGAGGCCGACATCCTGCTGGCCACCACGATCATCGAGACGGGCATCGACATCCCGAACGCGAACACGATCCTGATCGACCGTGCGGACCGCTTCGGCCTGGCCGATCTCTACCAGCTCCGCGGCCGAGTGGGCCGCGCGGGGGAAAAGGCCTACGCCATCCTGCTGCTGCCGCGGGATTTCATCACCGCCGGGGACGCGCGGAAACGGATCCACGCGATCAAGCAGTACACGGCGCTCGGCTCCGGCTTCAAGATCGCGATGCGGGATCTGGAGATCCGGGGCGCGGGCAACCTGCTGGGCACGAAACAGAGCGGGCACATCGCGGCGGTGGGCTTCGATCTGTATTGCCAGCTCCTGCGGCAATCGGTGGACCGCCTGCAGGGGAAGGTGCCGAAGGCGCGGGTGGAGGCGAGCTTCCGCAGCGACTTCGTGGCGTTTTCCGAGGCGGAATTCGCGCGCGGTTCCGGGGACGGGCCGCTGCTGCCCGCCTATATCCCGCATGCCTGGCTGGGCGAGACCCAGTTGCGCGTGAGCGCCTACCGGGAGCTGGCGGAGTGCATGGTGCCGAAGGACCTGGATGCGGTGGAAGCACGCTGGCGGGATCGCTTCGGCCGCCTGCCGGAACCGGCGGAGCATCTGATCGCGGTGGGCAGGCTGCGCCTGATCGCGGCGGGGAAAGGCGTGTCCTCCGTGGAGATCAAGGGCCAGCGCCTGATGCTGCACCGCGGCGGGGACTACATCATGCTGGAGGGGCGCAGATTCCCCCGGCTGGCATCCACGCAGCCGGAGGAAAAACTCCGCGAGGCACTGGAGATGCTGAAGGCGCTGTAGGCGGGGAATAGCGGGACCGGCCGCGGCGACCGGCCCCCGCCGCCTGCCGAGCCTAGGCTGAATCGACATTCACCGCAACCAGATCATGGTGGCTGCGAGGTGAAG
>CBFGVD010000011.1:0-17515 GCA_965651965.1 uncultured Verrucomicrobiaceae bacterium
TTTTCCGGGATCGATTCGATGTCGATGCCCTCCGGCTCCTCGCCGAGGAAGCCGAGCAGGATGGCGGAGTCCGTGCCGTGGCCCTTGCCCGTTGCGGCGAGCGAACCGTAGAGATCGCAGCGCAGGCGCGCCACGCGCGGTGCCAGGCCCTCCGCCTCCAGGCGGCGGACGAAGCGGCAGGCCGCACGCATCGGACCCACCGTGTGCGACGAGGAGGGGCCGATGCCGATGGTGAAGAGGTCAAGCGCGGAGAGGGTCATGGTGCCGCGGGTCATGCTCCTCAGGCCGGTGCCGGCGCGCAAGGCCGCGGAAAAATTTGACCGATTCCGCGGGCCCGGGTGGCGGAAGCTGCCAACGAAAGGTACATTCCGCCCGCTCGCCATTGACGCGGATGCCCCGCGGGGCGATGAGGGGGGCCGCGCCGCGATGTTGAAAGACTTTTCCTTGTCCGCACTCGTCGCGGGCTTCGTGTCCGTGCTGGTGGGCTTCACCAGTTCGGTGGCGATCATCTTCCAGGCGACGCAGAACCTGGGTGCCACCCCGGAGCAGACGGCCTCCTGGATGTGGGCCATCGGCATCGGCATGGGCATCCCGAGCATCGCCCTTTCGCTCGCCACGCGGAAGCCCGTTCTCATCGCCTGGTCCACGCCGGGTGCCGTGGTCATCGGCGCGGCGGCGGCTGCCGGGCACCTCACCATGCCGCAGGCCATCGGGGCCTTCCTGTTTTCCGCGGTGCTGATCATCGCGGCGGGTTTCAGCGGGGCCTTCGAGAAGGTGATGAACCGGCTGCCCCTGCCGCTGGCCTCCGCGCTGCTGGCCGGGGTGCTCTCGCGCTTCGCGCTGGATGCCTTCGGGGCCATCCCGGCGAATCCGGCGCTGGTGCTGCCGATGGTGGCCGCCTACGTGCTCGGCCGGCGCTTCTGGCCGCGGGCGAATGTGCCGGTGATCCTGCTGCTTGGCGTGGCGATCGCCGCCCTGCAGGGCGGGCTGCACCCGGAAAGGGTGCCATGGAGCATTACCCTGCCGGTCTGGACCACGCCGGAATTTTCGCTGCCGGTGCTGATCGGGGTGGGGATCCCTCTTTTCATCGTCACCATGGCCTCCCAGAACCTGCCGGGGATCGCGGCCATCCGGGTGGGCGGCTACGAGGCCCCGGTGTCCCGGATCATCGGCTGGACGGGGATCGCCACCTTCCTGCTGGCTCCTTTCGGGGCCTTCGGGATCAATCTGGCGGCGATCACCGCGGCCTTCGTGGTCGGGCCGGAGGCGCACCCGGACCCGCGGCGGCGCTACTGGGCCCCGGTCTGCGCGGGCTTCGTGTATCTCCTGATCGGGATTTTCGGCGGGACGGTGGCGGGGCTTTTCGCGGCCTTCCCGCGGGAGCTGGTGCTGGCGGTCGGCGGGCTGGCCCTGCTCTCCACCATCGGGAACGCCCTGGCGGCGGCGCTGGGCGGGGAGGATTTCCGGGAAGCCTCCGCCA
The DNA here is from genome assembly GCA_965651965.1 of uncultured Verrucomicrobiaceae bacterium. GTDB lineage: Bacteria > Verrucomicrobiota > Verrucomicrobiia > Verrucomicrobiales > Akkermansiaceae > Haloferula. The sequence continues at coordinate 1,481 of CBFGVD010000011.1, forward strand.
TTACCTTTTTCGTCACCCTTTCCGGCATCACCCTGCTGGGGATCGGTTCGGCCTTCTGGGGCATCGTGGCGGGCGGGCTGGTCCTCGCCCTGCACCGCAAGCGTGCCGCCGGAACTTGAACTGCGGTTTGACAGCGGGGCGGAGCAGGCTTTGCTGGTTTCCGATGAAAACGCTCCTTTTCTCCCTCCTTGCCGCCTGTTCCGCTTCCGCCGCCATGGTGGAAAAAACCGTCGAATACGAGCACGAGGGCGTGACCCTGGAAGGCTACCACGTCTATGACGATGCCGTGGAGGGCAAGCGCCCGGCGGTGCTGGTGATCCACCAGTGGACCGGCCTGAGCGATTACGAGAAGCAGCGCAGCCGCATGCTGGCGGAGATGGGTTACAATGTCCTCGCCGCGGATATCTACGGCAAGGGCGTGCGCCCGGTGCCGCCGGAAGCCGGCAAGGAAGCGGGCAAATACAAAAGCGACCGCAAGCTCTACCGCGGCCGCCTGGAGGCCGCCCTGGGCGTGCTGAACAAGGACGAGCGCACGGATGCGGGGAAAGTGGCCGCCATCGGCTATTGCTTCGGCGGGACCGGCGCGCTGGAGCTGGCGCGCGCCGGCGCGGATCTCGCCGGCGTGGTGTCCTTCCACGGGGGTCTGGATGCGGCGGAAGGCATGGCCGCGGAAAAGGGCGGGGTGAAGGCCAAGGTGCTGGTCTGCCACGGGGCGGATGACCCGCACGTGCCCGCCGCCCAGGTGCAGGACTTCGAGCAGGAGATGCGCGGGGCCGGGGCGGACTGGCAGCTCGCGGCCTATGGCGGCGCGGTGCATTCCTTCACCCAGAAGATGGCCGGGAACGATCCTTCCAAGGGCTCCGCCTACAATGAAAAGGCCGACAAGCGCTCGTGGGAGGCGATGAAGGCCTTCTTCGCCGAGATCTTCGCGGAGTGAGGCTTATTCTCCCCTTTTGAACTCGATCACCGCTTTCTGTTCTTTCCCGGTCAGCGGGCCCATCCACACGTAAGTGCCGTCGAAAAAGGCGCGGGCACCGTGGAAGTAGGAAGTATTCGCCCCTTCCACGGTGATGCGGCCCGGCTTGTCGTAGGCTTCCAGAAAAGTCAGCCAGGTCGGCTGTTCGGCCCCGTCGGGCTTGGTTTCGAACCAGCCCATCCTGCCGTTCAGCCGGAATTCCCCGCCGATCCCGCCGACGTGGAAGGTAGGGCCGCGGACCACGGTCAGCGCGAACCATGCCTTGCCGTCTTCCCGGACGATTTCAAGAAGTCCGCCGCGGCTGTCGGAATACTTGCCCGCCCAGCCTTTCCATTCGCCGAGCTTGGTCCAAGCCTTCAACCAATCGATCCGTTCTTCGGTGATGCCGCTTGCCAGTTCCCAGCGGTCCACCGCCGTTTCGGGCTCCCCCTCCCGCTCCTGCCACTCGCACATCCCGTCGCGATAGGCGATCCAGTCGCGCTGGTCTTCCTGGACCCGTGCGAAAAGCTCGGGCGACAGCTCCTTTTTCAGGGCTTCATAGGTTTCGTTGAGCGCCTTGTCGTGCTTGGCGAACTCCGCCTTGGCCTTGGCCAGGTCGTCGCCCTGCGAAACTCCGGCGGAGAGGAACAGCAATCCGAGTAGCAAGTATTTCACCGCCCGGAGTTTTGCGCAGCGGAGACAGGCGCGCAACTTGGATTCGCTTTCCGAATTCCGGCATTGGCGCTCCCCGTGATCCGGGAAAGACTTTCCGGGAAGCAAACGTCTGTTTCGTCCTCTGATCCAACGAGCCCAACATGCCGTATCCGTTTCAAACCTTGCTCGCGTGTTCCCTCGTCCTGATCCCGCTCTCGCTCCATGCCCAAGGCCGCGGCGGCGCGGCCGGTCCGGTCGCGGCGGAAGTCTTCGTCGTGAAATCCACGCCCATGGCGATGAGCGTGAACACGGTGGGCACCCTGCGGGCGAATGAATCCGTGGACATCGTGCCGGAGCTCACCAAGCGGCTGGCGAAGATCCAGGTGGAGGAAGGCGCGCAGGTGGAGAAAGACGAAATCCTCTTCGTGCTCGATGACGCGGATCTTAACGCCGAGATCGCGGAGATCGAGGCCCGCCTGAAACTCGCCCAGGCGAACGAGGCCCGCACCGGCAACCTGCTTCCGCAAAAGGCGATCAGCCGCCAGGAATACGATCTGGCGAAATCCGAGCTGGATATCTTCAAGGCCCAGAAAGTAACCAAGGAAGTCGAGCTCGCGAAGACGCGGATCCGCGCGCCGTTCGCGGGCAAGACAGGGGTCCGGCGGGTCAGCGAGGGCGCGCTTCTCACGCCCGACACGGTGCTGATGACCCTGCAGGACCTCTCCCGCATCAAGGTGGATTTCCCCCTGCCCGAGCGCTACGCGAGCGAGGTGAAGCCGGGGCAGAAATTCACCTTCACCGTGGCAGGGAATGCCACCGTCTTCGAGGGCCGCGTGCAAGTCATCGAGCCCGCCGTGGAGGCGAATACGCGCAGCCTCCAGGTGCGCGGCATCTGCGATAGCCCGAAGGGTCTCGTGCCCGGGGGCTTCGCGGAAGTGAAGCTGGAGCTCGATACGATGGAGAACGGCTATGCGATCCCCAGCGAGGCGGTGGTGCCTTCCGCGCGCGGCCAGGGCGTATATGTCGCGAAGGACGGCAAGGCCGAATTCCGAGACATCGAGATCGGCATCCGCACCGCCGGCCAGGTGCAGGTGCTCCGCGGTCTCGCGGAGGGCGATCGCCTCCTTGTGACCAATCTCCTCCGCCTGAGGCCGGGAGTGGAAGTGAAACCGGCGAACCCCTGATCTCTCCGGAGGGAATTCCCGACAAGCAAGCCACCCGCCTCATTTTCCCCTTCGTGAGTCTCGCCGAAACCAGCATCAAGCGTCCCGTCCTCGCGACGGTGATGTCTCTCGCCATCCTCCTCTTCGGGATCACCGGCTTTTATTTCCTGGGCGTGCGGGAGTACCCCGCGGTCGATCCGCCCATCGTCACGGTGCAGACCCAGTATCCGGGGGCGAATCCGGAGGTGATCGCCTCCCAGATCACGGAGCCGCTGGAAGCGGTGATCAACGGCATCGCGGGCATCCGCACGATGTCCTCCGAATCCCGGCAGGAGCGCTCCACCATCACGGTGGAATTCACCCTGGACACCGATCTCGACACGGCCGCGAACGACGTGCGGGACCGCGTTTCCCGCGCGGTGCGGAATCTGCCGGTGGACGCGAACCCGCCGGTGGTGGAAAAGGCGGATGCGGATTCGCAGCCGATCCTCTTCCTCTCCATGCGCAGCGACCAGCGCAGCATCCTGGAGGTGAGCGATCTGGCGGACCGCCTGATCCGCGAGCGGATGGAAACGATCCCCGGCGTCTCTTCCGTGCGCATCTTCGGGGAGAAGCGCTACGCGATGCGGCTGTGGATGGATCCGGTGAAACTGGCCGTGCACGGCGTCACCCCGCTGGATGTCCAGACCGCGCTGGATGAACAGAACGTGGATCTGCCCAGCGGCCGCCTGGAGGGCCTGGCCACGGATCTCTCCCTCCGCACCCTGGGCCGTCTCAATACGCCGGAGGATTTCGAGAACCTCATCATCAAGGAGGAGGGCGGCCGCCAGATCCATTTCCGGGACATCGGCTATGCGGAACTCGGGGCGGAGAACCTGCGCACGGGCACGAAGCGGGATCTCGTGTATTCCATCGGCGTTGCGGTGATCCCGCAGCCGAATACGAACGCCATCGCGATCGCGGACGAGTTTTACAAGCGCCTGGAGCAGGTGAAAAAGCAGGTGCCGGAGGATGTCTCCGTGGAGGTGGGCTATGATTTCACCCGCTTCGTGCGCCGCTCCGTTCACGAGGTGCAGGAAACGCTGGTCATCGCCTTCTGCCTGGTGGCGTTCATCATCTTCCTCTTCCTGCGGGACTGGCGCTCCACGATCATCCCGGTGATCGCGATTCCCGTCAGCATCATCGCCGGATTCTTCATCATGTACGTGGCGGGCTTCTCGATCAACGTGCTGACCCTGGTGGCCATCGTGCTCGCCATCGGCCTGGTCTGCGACGACGCGATCGTGGTGCTGGAAAACATCTATACCAAGATCGAGGAGGGGATGCCGCCCTTGCAGGCCGCGATCAAGGGCTCGAAGGAGATCTACTTCGCGGTGATCTCCACCACCATCGCCCTGGCGGCGGTTTTCCTGCCGATCATCTTCCTCTCGGGGCTCACCGGCCGTTTGTTCCGGGAGTTCGGCATCACGCTCGCCGGCTGCGTGCTCGTTTCCGCCTTCGTGGCGCTCACGCTTTCTCCCATGATGTGCCGCTTCCTGCTGAAGAAGCACGGCGATAAGAAGAATTGGTTCTACCGGGTCACCGAGCCCTTCTTCGTGATGCTCGGGAAATTCTACCGCGGTTCGCTCGGCGGCTTCCTGAGGGTGCGCTGGCTTGCCTTCGTGATCCTGGCCGCGAACGCCGCGCTGATCTTCTGGCTCGGCAAATCCGTGCCCCGGGAGCTTGCCCCGCTGGAAGACCGGGAGAACATCCGCATCAGCGTGACCGCGCCGGAGGGCTCGAGCTACGAGTTCACGGAGAGCTGGATGGACAAGATCGACACCTATGTGCGCGAGAACATCCCGGAAACCTTCCGCACCTTCACGATCATGGGTGCGGGCGGCCGCACGGAGGGGAACACGGCCATCCAGAATATCTACCTGATTCCCCCGGAGGACCGGGAGCGGAGCCAGGTGGAGGTTCATCGCCAGATCATGGATGACATGAACCAGTTCACCGGCGTGCGCGCGTTCGCGACCCAGCCGCCGACCATCGGCGATCGCCGCGGGGGGCAGCCGGTCGCCTACGTGCTGCAGGCTCCGAACCTGGAAGCGCTCATCGAGGTGCTGCCCAAGTTCATCGACGAGGCGAACCGGAGCCCGGTGCTCCGGCAGATCGACGTCGACCTGAAAGTGAACCGCCCGGAAGGGATCATCTCGATCAACCGCAACAAGGCGGCCGAGCTGGGCATCTCCGTGGAGACGATCGCGCGCACCCTCCAGGTGATCGGCCAGATGCAGCGCCAGGACCGCAACGACCCGGGCGATTTGAAGAAGCTCTTCGTACCGGCGAAAAACGGCGCGATGGTCTCCCTGGACAATCTGGTGAGCTTCGACGAGACGGCGAGCCCGGCGGCGATCTTCCGGTTCAACCGCTCCATCTCGGCGACGATCCAGGGTTCTCCCGCGCCGGGGAAGACGCTCGGCGACGGCATCGCGGAAATGGACCGGATCGCGGATGAAGTGCTGCCGGAAGGCTTCCGCACCGCGCTGGCGGGGCAATCGCGGGATTTCGCGGAGAGTTCCTCCAGCCTGCTCTTCGCTTTCCTGCTGGCGCTGCTGATCATCTATCTGGTGCTGGCCGCCCAGTTCGAGAGTTTCATCGATCCGCTCATCATCATCCTGACCGTACCGCTGTCCCTGGCCGGCGCGCTGCTCACCCTCCACCTCACCGGGCAGACGCTGAATGTCTTCAGCCAGATCGGCATCATCATGCTGGTCGGGCTGGTGACGAAGAACGGCATCCTGATCGTCGAATTCGCCAACCAGCGGAAGGAGCAGGGCCTCGGGAAACTGGAAGCGGTGCTGGAGGCCTCCGTGGCGCGGCTGCGGCCGATCCTGATGACGAGCCTGGCGACGATCCTGGGCATCCTCCCGATCGCGCTTTCGCTCGGGGCTTCCGCGGGTTCGCGCCAATCGCTCGGCATCGCCGTGGTGGGCGGGCTGATCTTCTCGGGCTTCCTCACGCTCTTCGTGGTGCCCGCGGTGTATGCGGTTTTCTCGCGGGAGGTGAAGCACCGCGAGGCGGAGGCGGAACCCGCCGTTTGAAGATGCAGGTGGTTTTCCCTTTCGGGCCGCGCGGGCACGGCCCGCCCGGTCCGAAGAAGACCGAAGCCGCCAGAACCAGGAACTGAAAGGGCCGCGGGAATCACCCGCGGCCCTTTCTTTTTCCGATACCTTGCCCGGGATGCGCCGGGAGGTTCCTTGTGGAGGGGAAATGCGCTTGCGCGTCACCAGATCAGTTTTGCTCCCACGATGGCATTGAAGCCGGGCTCGTTCTGGCCGGAGCCGTGGTTGCGGTAGTCTTCATCCGAAATGTTTTCCAGGCCCGCGGTCAGCTCCAGGCACTCCGCGGCGCGCCAGCCGCCGTGGAGCATGTACACGATGTAGTCCGGCGTGCCGCCGGAGGGGATGCGCTGGTTGTCCCCGCGGTCGGAGGCGGTGAGGCGGTTCTCCTCCGCGGCGGCGAGCACCCGGCCCTCCACCCAGAATTTTTCCGAGGGCGCGGTCCAGCGCAGCGCGAGCGAGCCGGTCAGCGGCAGCAGGCGGGAGCCGGGCTCGTCCACCAGGGGACCGCCGAGGAAAGCGCTGGTCTCCGTGCGCCCGTCCTGCCAGGCCGCGTAGCCGGAGACGGTCCACCGCGGGTGGAAACGCCAGGCACCCTCCAGCTCCAGGCCGTAGATGTAGCCGTCGCGGCCGTTGGTGGCGACCGTGGAAGTTCCCGCGGGCGTGGTGTCCACACCCACGATCAGGTCATCCACTTCCGTGTAGAAGGCCGCGAAGTTGAACGAGGTGTTTTCCGTGACGTGGCGGGTGCCGAGTTCGTAGGTGATGTATTCCTCCGGTTCCACGTCCACGGAGCCGCTGGTCGCGATGCCGGAACGCGCCGTCAGGTTGCCGGAAAGATCGTCCAGGTTCGGCGCGCGGAAAGCCTGCGAGGCGCCGCCGTACACGCTCCAGCAACCGTTGATGCGGTAGATGGCGCGCAGGGAGCCGACGACATTGTCCCAGTCCCGGTCCGCGTCGTAGCGGTCCACGCCGGCGGTATCATCCCAATAGCGGCCGAGTTGGGCCTTCGCATAGGTGTAGCGCGCGCCCGCGGTGAGCTCGAACCGGTCGGCGGGCTTCCAGACGTACTGGGCGAAAGCCCCGAAGATCTCGTAGGTGGAATCGTCCGCCACCGGGCGGAAGGAAGGGTCGTAGGCGAGGGGACCGGCGCCGCGCCAGCGGTAACCCTCCGACTCCACCGTGTCCCGGTAGTAGTCCAGGCCGTAAACCAGATCCCCTTGGCCCAGCGGAGACTCGAAAGAGAGATCGATGCCCGTGGTATCGACCTCGGAAATCTGATAGCGCCGGTCGGTCGGGGAGCGGTACTGCGCCTCGGAGTCCCGTGTGGTCTGGAAGGAGACCGTCGCATTCCAGCGCCTGATGAAGGCGGAGTCCTCGTTTTCCTGCGCCAGGCGCACGTAGGTCAGGGAGCGTTCCTGGTCGTAGGTGCGGGCCAAATAGCTGCCGGGCCGGGCCACGTGGCCGAAATGCTGCCAGCCGGGATTGAAAAGCGTGGAGTGCCAGCGCGAGACCGCATCCTGATTCACCTGCTGGTGCACCACCGTCAGCGTCGTCTGCGCGTTCAGCGCCATGTCGAAGCGGAAGTCCAGATCCTGCTCCGGGTAGCCGGTATTCCGCATCAGGCCGACGGCTGAATCCCGGATGTCCCCGTAGTCCTTCGCGGTCAGGCCCAGCATCACGCCATATCGGCCGCCGACGCCGAAAGAACTCTCGATCCGGCCGATGTGCGAGTCGTCGCCGTTGCTCCGGTATTCATAGTAGGCGGAACCGTGCGTGAAGAAGGCCCCGTCCTCCTCGTTCCCGAAGCCGGAGGATTTCGTGAAAACGTTCGCCGTGCCGCCGATCGCGTCGGACCCGTAGAGCACCGAGCCCTGGCTTTTCACCAGTTCCACGTGGTCGATGGAATACGGGTCGATGGTATTCCAGTACTGGACCGGGCCGCTGCGCCAGACGGAGTTGTTCAGACGCACCCCGTCCACCATCAGGAGGTTCTGCCGGCCGGTGAAGCCGCGGATGAAGGGCGAGCCGTGGCCGTAGGCCGTCTTCTGCACCAGCACGCCGGGGGTGAATTGCAAGGCCTCGGGCAGGGTCCGGCGCTTGTTCCGCTCGATGTAGGTCTTGTCGATTTCCTCGACCGTGTAGGGCGTGCCGCTCTCGGCGGTTTCGCTCCGGGCGGCGGTGACGATCAACGGATCGAGCACGTCCTGGGCATGAAGCGCCGCGGGCAAGACCGGAAGAAGGAGGAGGAGTTTTTGCATGGGTTGGGACGAAAACGCCCCGCCCCGGAATATCTTAGGAAAAAATCCTCAATTCCCCGCCCGGCTGTTCGCCTGCAATTCGCGCAGCACCTTCGTCTCCCGCTCCGTCATGGTGTACGGGCCGGCGAAATCGATGGCCTCGCCCGGCCCGCGCCGGGTCCTGCAGGCGAAGGCGTTCTTGGAATCCAGGTAGTAGAGGATGAGATACTGGCGGTCGTCGCTGGAGGTCTCCGCGATGAAATCCGGCAGGCCCCGCTCCTTGAGGAACACGTCGAGATTCGGATGGGCCGCGGACTGATAAACCAGTCGGCGGTGGCCGAGAGTCTCCGGCGTGTCCCGCACCAGCATGATCCGGTCCTGCGCCGCGCGCTCCGTCCACCCCGCGTCCCAATCCCGGCGGACGGGTCCGCACGCGACGAGCAGGAGGCAGGCGGGCAGCAGGAGTTTCATGGCACGGGCGATACGGGCGGCATCAAGTGCTTGTTACGGCGGCGGTCGGCTTCGATCAGGCGTTCCAAAGCCCGCACGTTCGGCCGGTTTGCCTCGGATTCAATGAAAAACGCGGTCTCCAGGGGCACGAGGAATTCCACGGCGGAATTCACCCCCACCAGCTGCCCGCGGGCGTCGATCACGGCCCCGCCGCTATCCCCCGGTTCCAGGGGGATGTCGTGCTTGAAGCGCGTGGCATTTCCCCGTCCCGGGGGGATGGCGCTGACCAGCTTGCCCGGCTCGCTGTCGAAGCCCGTGGCGATCCCGCTGTGGAAGACGGGCGTCCCCACCGGCAGCCAGGCATCCGGGGAGGTCCAGGTGAAGTAGCGCGGCGTCTCCACCGGGATGTGGAGCAGCGCCAGATCGGTGGAGGCGGAGCGCCACACGATCCTCGCCTTGTTGGCTCGCAGCGCCCGCGCCTGGCCGTGGATCACGAAGACATTCCTCCCGACGGAGCGCGCGAGCACGTGGTCCGCCGTCATGAAATAGCCGTCCGGCGAGATCGGGATCGCGGAACCGCCGTCCGCATCGTCCGGGCCGCGCCCCTGGGTAAAGCGGCTTTCCACCCACGGCGAGAGCTCGTCCTTCCCGGAGATCACCACGGCGGCCAGCCGCGCCGCGGCCTGCCGGATCACGGCGCGACCGGGAGGGGAAGGATCCGGCGGGGGTGCCGGGGGAGTAAACGAACACGCCGACAATGAGGCCGCCGCCAGCGCGGCCAAGTACGGGCGGAAAGAAGGGAACATTCGGGCGAAATGAAGCAAAAGATACCTGAACTCTCACGCGATTTCTTCGCGATCCCCTATCAATGCGGCCAGCGCGGCGCGATCCGCGGGCGGAATCGTGAGCTCCTCCAGCACGGCGAGCTGCACGCGCTCCTCCCCCGCCGCGGGTGCCGATGCCGGATCCCCGGGCGGACAGCCGTGCACGTGCAGGGTCACGCGGTAGCGGGTGATGCCGTATTTCCGCCGGTGCAGCAGCGGCAGGGCTGCCACGGCGGTTTTCTCACGCACGGGTAGCCGCCACATCCCCTCCCGCCGCCCTTTTCCCTGGCGGGCGAGCAGGATCGTCTCCCCCTCCCGCATCAGGATCGCGTGCTCGTCGATCTCCTCGGTCGCCTGCCTCTTCGCCTTCACCGGCAAGGAAGCGGGCTCCCGGGTGGTACAAAAGGATGCCACCGGGCAGGAAAGGCAGTCCGGCACGCCCGGCCGGCAGCAGGTCTGCCCCAGCTCCATGAGCGCGGAATTGAAGATCCGCGGGTGCTCCGGGTCCAGCAGGGCTTCCGCGGTTTCCCACAGCCATTTTTGAACCGGCCCGGAATCGACCGGATCGGCCCGGTCGAAAAGCCGGGAAAGCACCCGCGCCACGTTCCCGTCCACCACCGGGGCCGCCCGGTCGAAGGCGAAGGAAAAGACCGCCCCCGCGGTGTAGCGGCCCACCCCCGGCAGCGCCAGGATGTCCGCGAACTCGTGCGGGAAAATGCCGCCGTGCCGCTCCATGATCGCCCGCGCGGACTCCCGCAGCATCCGCGCCCGGCGGTAGTAGCCGAGACCTTCCCATGCTTTCAGCAGTTCCTCGTCTCCCGCTGCCGCCAGCGCGGCGGTATCCGGGAATTTCTCCAGGAAACGGGTGTAAAACCCGCGCCCCAGCACCGTCGCGATCTGGGTCTGCTGAAGCATCACCTCCGAAACCAGCACCTCATGCGGATCGCGGGTGCGGCGCCAGGGATAGTCCCTGCCGTGCTTCCCGAACCAGCCGCGCAGGGCCGCGCGGAATTCCTCCGGCACATCGAGCGGGGTCTGGCGGGCGGGCGGTTTCAGCACGGCCGGACAGTGAACGGTTTCCCGCGGAACGCTAGTGCCGCGCCTCGAAATCGTCCCTCATCTTGTGCAGGCGTGCGTAGCCGGGCAAAGTGTCGCAGAAGCATTTGAAGAAGGTTTTCGCTCCCTGCACCGACATGTCCACGCCTGCCGTCGTCTGGCGGCAGGTGAAGCAGAAAACGATGTCGTGGGTCCGGCCGTCCTTCTCCTGCCTCAGGAGGATGTCGGGATTGAAAGAGCATGCTTTGCCTGGAACTTCGCAGGAACTCAGAGACCCGGGTGCTCCTTCCCGCAAGCCTGCGTGCCCGGGCAAAAAACCCTTGGCGCGCCTGTCGTTCTGGCGGTTCATACACCGCAGACCGTGGCCCTCACATCCCATACCGCCGCCCTCACCGCCGCCCAGGCCGCCCGCCTGCGGGAGGTGCTGGAAGAACGGGGCTACGAATTCGAGACCAAGCCGTACACCCTCTACGCCGCGAAGAAAGGCAAGCTGAACGTGGCGGTGTACGAAAAGGGCCCGAAAGTCCTGGTCCAGGGAAAGGACACGGAGGATTTCATCCGCTTCATCCTGGAACCGGAGATCCTGGGAGAGGCCCGGCTCGGCTACGAGGAGGAGCTGGACCCGGAGATGTACGCCCCGCACTTCGGAATCGATGAAAGCGGCAAGGGCGATTACTTCGGCCCGCTGGTGATCGCGGGCGTCTATACCGATGCTCCCGTGGCCCGCGCCTTGAAAGCCGCGGGCGTGATGGATTCCAAACGGATCTCAAGTGCCAAACGCATCCGCGACCTGGCCTCGAAAATCCGGGAGGTACCCGGCATCGCGCTCTCCGTCGTCGCCATCGGCCCGGAGCGGTACAACGAGATGTTCGGCTCCTTCGGCAATCTCAACCGCTTGCTGGCTTGGGGCCACGCGAAGGTAATCGCGAACCTCGCCGCCCAGCGCCCGGCCTGCCCGCGGGCCCTGAGCGATCAATTCGCCCGCCCGGACGTGCTCGTCCGGGCGCTCAAGCAGCAGGGGGTGGAGATCCTGCTGGAGCAGCGGACCAAGGGCGAATCCGACATCGCCGTGGCCGCCGCCTCCATCCTCGCGCGGGAACGGTTCGTCGAATGGATGGAGAAAACCTCCGCCGCCGGGGGGGTGCCCCTGCCGCTCGGCGCTTCCGCCGCGGTGGTGGAAGCCGCCCGCGAGGTTCTGGCCAAACACGGGCCCGCCGCGCTCGGCAAGATTGCAAAACTCCACTTCAAGACGACCCTCGCCGTCACCGGCGATTCAAACACCTCTGGCACGGATTCCGCATGATTTTGGATTTTTTCGCGGGACAAAGGCTCTTTCCTATGGTGTCCAATCCCGCGCCGCATTCTGAATCACTTCACCCGTAAAGCCATGGCTACCATCACCAAACGCGAGCTCGTCATCAAAATTTCCAACGAAACCGGCCTCACCCAGCAGCAGGTTTTCGACGTGATCCAGCGCACCCTCGATTCGATCACGGACTCGCTTTCAAACGGCGACACGGTCGTGATGCGGAATTTCGGCGCCTTCCAGGTGAAGGAGACCAAGGCCAAGATCGGCCGCAACCCGAAGGACCCGGACAAGGATGTCCCCATCCCCGCCCGCGCCGTGGTGAAATTCAAGCCCGGCAAGGAAATGAAGGAGCAGGTGGCCCGCACGCTGCCCCTGATCCGCGAGCGCCAGAAGTAAGAGGCGGAACGGCGAATTCGGAATGTCCGGATGACGAATGAAGCCTTCTGAAAAAGCGGATGGCCTCCTTCACAAGGAGGAGGCCCGCCGGTTTCTTCAAGCGCCCGACATCCGGAAATTCCTCGTCCGCCATGGCTGGGCCCTGATGCTCGCCTCCTGCGCTTATCCGGGAGGGGATTATCAGGGCTACATGACGCGCTCCTACACGGTGCGCGGCGGCACCTACCACCCGATGGGGGTGGAAGAGGCCATCTACCACGTGGAGAGCGGCACCGCCTCCTGGTACGATGAATCCAGTTTTTTCGGCCTCAAGCGCGGCCAGACCTCCCTGGGCGAGAAGGTGATGCCCTGGCACCTCATCGCCGCCCACAAGACCCTGCCGTTGCCGAGCATGGTGGAGGTGACGAACGTGGAGAACGGCAAATCCGTGAAATGCCGCGTCAACGACCGCGGCCCCTTCATCGGGGACCGCATCATCGATCTCTCCCCCCGCGCCGCGAAAAAGCTCGGCTTCCGGGAACAGGGTCTGGCGGAGGTGGAGGTGAAAGTCCTCTCCGTGGGCGACGGGGAATACAAACGCAGCGCGAGGCGGAAGTGGTTCTTCGGGCTTTTCTAGGGGTTTGGAAACAGCCGATCCACCGCAGATAGACGCCGATACACGCGGATGAAGAGGATGCGGAGGTAAAGGATAAGGTGGCACCTGGCGGAGGAGGGCCTTTTTCGGTGTTCATCTGCGGTTGAAATCCATCGGCAAATCTGACGGAGGCCTTTTCCACGCGGGCTCTCTCAGTAGGGCGTCCGGTCCGGCAGGGCGCTGTATTCGCCCAGCAGCAGCCGGGCTTCCGCGGCGGCGGATTCGGCGGAGGGTATGGACCGCTCCGCCGGAGGCAGGGTGAACTGGCGGTGGAACTCCCGGTCGTCGAAACCGATGGACGCCGCATCGGAAATACTAAACCCGTAATAGATCCTGCCGATCCGCGCCCAATGGATCGCCCCCAGGCACATCGGGCAGGGCTCGCCGGTGGTATGGATCTCGTAGCCCTCCAGGCTGAAGGTGCCCAGGCGCGCGCAGGCATCCCGGATCGCCACGATTTCCCCGTGCGCGGTGGGATCGTTCTCCGCCACCACGCGGTTGAATCCTTCCCCCGCGATCTCGCCGTCTTTCACCACCACCGCGCCGAAAGGCCCGCCCGAGCCGGCCCGCATCCCCTGCCGGGCAAGTTCGATGGCTCGTCTCATGAAGCGGGTGTCTGCGGGCATGGCGGCATCCAAGGACATCCGTGGCCCGGCGGAAAGCCCGCAACGGGCCATCCCCCCGCAGGGCCGGAGCGCGGAAAATCCTCACCTTGCCATGGCCCCCCGGCTCCGCTAGCAGGTGATAAGTGATGGAAACCCTCCGCTACATCTGGCCTGCCGCCGCCCTGCTCGGATTCGCGGGCGGCTTCATTGCCCGGAAGAGCGGCGGCCCCGCCGAAGCTCCTCCCGCCCCGCCGGTAGCGGAAACGAGTGCCGCTTCCCGCTCCGCGGGCCCGCACCCCTCCGCCCCCGCGGCGGCTGCCGCGGAGGACCCCGGCCCCCTGCCCGTCTCCACGGACAGCATGGAGGACCTGCTCGCGCTCGATAACCCCGATCTCTACGGCCGCCTGAGCCTCTGGCTGCTGGATGCCACCGAGGAAGACATGGCCGCCTTTTGGGCCGCCTACCGCAAGCGCGAGGACGCGGACTACTGGACCAAGGACCTCGTTTTCACCCAATGGGCGAAGAAAAACCCGCAGGGTCTTCTGGAAGCGGCCCGGCGCGACAACGAGGAAGGCCCCGCCTACTGGGCCTGGGCCATGAGCGACCCGGACGCCGCGCTCGCCGATACGGAAAACGGGCCGGATGAAATGCGCAACTGGGTGCTGCGCGGTATCGCCAATTTCCACCCGCAGCGCGCCCTCGCGATCCTGGAAGAAGACCCCGGCAGGGCACGGGCCATGAACATCTCCTCCCTCGCCGGTGAAATCGGCAAGGACGATCCCGAGGCGGGGGTGGAGTTCCTGGCCAAGCACAGCCACTACGACCTCACCAAGCAGCTCGGGGAGTGGGCGGAGAAAGATCCCCACGCGGCCTTCCAGTGGCTGAAGGAACGCCGTGGCGACCGGAACTCCGCGAAGGGGCTGATCGACAAACTCGCGCGGGAACAGCCGGAAGTCCTGAAGGAAATCGCCGGGACGCTCTCCTCCGGCGCGATGAAGCGCGAGGTCGAATCCGCCCTCTTCCGCCAGCTCGCCGAATCCGATCCGGAGCAAGCGCTGGAAAGCGCGCGCGCCGCGGGTACCCCGCTGCTGACCGCGCAGCGTCTGGCGCAGGCGGGAAAATCCATCGCGGCGGAGGACCCGGAGAAGGCCCTTTCGGTCCTGGGCGAACTCCTTGCCGCGAGCCCGGACGCCATGGAGCGCACGCTATGGACCCGCTACCCGGACGGGGCGAGCGGCGGCGGCAGCCCGGCCCCGGAGGTTTCCGAATTCGTCCGCGATCTGGCGCGGGCCGAGCCGCAGCGGACCCTGGAAGCACTCTTGGAAGCGAAGGGTGACGGGCCCGCGCAACCGGGATCGCCGCCATGGAAAAGCACTATGGGAAACGGCCCCACCCAAGTGGCCCGGATCTGGGCGGCGCAGGATGCGGAGGGATTTGCCGCATGGTGCGAACAATCCGGTGACGACGGGATCCGGGATTTCGGCGTGTCCAATATTTCCTCCCACCTGCGGGATCAGCAGGATTACGAGGGCGCGGTGGCTTGGGCCGAACAAATCACCGACGAACAGGTCCGCACCAATGCCTTGTCCAACGTCATGAGCACTTGGGCGGGCCGCGACCGCGAGGCCGCGGAAGAATGGTTCCAAAACGCGGACCTGACCGAAAACGAAAGGAAGCATCTCAACTCCTATTTCCCACGGCGCGCGAAATGAAACCGATGCTCAAGATCGTGGCCCCCGCGGCCCGCCTCGCCCCCATCCGCGCCGCGAAGACGCTGGAAGACCGCATGCGCGCCACCATCCGGCTCGCCAATACCCTGCCCGTTTCCGAGATCGAGGAATGGTGGGAAGCCGGGTGGTTCGACGGGAAGGAGGACATGCAGACCTACTATTTCCATCGTATCACCCGGGCGCGCTGGATGGAGGCGGACCCCGCGGGCCTGATGGACTATTGCTTCCGCGAGCAGAGCGACCACACCCACGATGTCGCGCTCGCCTGGGGCCGCCGCGATCCCGCGGCAGCGCTCGCCTTTGCGCTGGAGACGAAGGAATCCCCGAGGCTCTATACCCTGACCAATGCCATCGGCGCGTCCTTGGCAAAGGCTTCCCCCGAACTGGCGCTGGAGAGCATTCTCCCGCTCCAGGCCAAACTGGGCGAGAGCCGCTCCTACGGCCTCCATACGCTGCTGCAGGAGCTTGCCAAGTCTTCCCCCGGCCTCTTGGAAGCCGCCTCTGCGGACTGGCCCGCGCCGCTACGGGGACTGGCGGAAAGCAGCCTGACCCGGGCCAGGCTCTCGCAGGATCTGGTCGGTACCCTTGCGGAACTGGAGGGAGACAAGAAGGGCCGCCAGCGCTTCCTCTCCGCCTTGGAGAACGAGCGGGAGCTGGTGAAAAAAATCGCGAAAGATCCCTCGCTCCTGCCCCCCGGCTGGTTCGGCGAACTCGCGGACCGGCAGGGTTACTACATCGTGGAAGAGGATCCGGGCGCATGGCTGGATGCGGACATGGAAGCCACCGGCTTGACCCCCGAGCAAGCGTCCCGCCTGCGGAGCTATGCCTTGGGCCGCCTGGCGGAGAAGGAGCCGGAGCGGATCCAGGCTCTCCTGGACGGGGGAGATCTGGACGAAAACGAACGGCGGTCGGCGA
>CBFGVD010000012.1:0-17212 GCA_965651965.1 uncultured Verrucomicrobiaceae bacterium
GCAGGGCGGTGAGGCCTACGTGCGGCTCTTCTGGACCCCGCCCGGCGGTACCCGGCAGATCGTGCCCGCGCATGCCTTCCTGCCCGGCGGCGGGGAGGATTCCGCGCCGATGCGGGTGCTGGACCCGCATGGCCTGCCGCGGCAGGCGGTCCTGCGGCACGCCCGCCGCGGGCGCGAGCTGGCCATCGGCGGCCCGGCGATCCCCGGCGTCTATCGGGTCGAGGCCCGGCAGGATCTGGCGGAGCTGCTTGACCTGAAAGAAGGCGCGCAATTGCCCGTCGCGGTGCTGCGGGAGCCCGCCGAGAGCCGCCTGGAACCGCGCACGGCGGAGGATCTGGCCCTGGTGCGGAAACACGCCGACCTGCTGCTGCCCGCCTCCGTGGCGGATATCCTCGGCGTCCTGCAAGGGAAGGGCTTCGGCAGGGAGATCTGGAAGCTGCTGGCGGTTTCCGCCTTCATCCTTTTCCTGCTGGAAAGCGCCCTCGCGCGCTGGGTCTCCCGCTCCCGCCGCGTGGCGGAAGACGTGCGGGTGGAATTCGGAAAGGAGGGCTGGCGATGAAAGCCGTACCTACAGCACCAGCAGATGCCTTGTTTCCGCCGCGGGGACCGCTGCCGTGGATATCCCCCGGTCGAAGCTCACCAGCCGCCCGCCGTTTTCCACCGCCAGCCCCAGCAAATACAAGTCGGTCAGGTGTTTCGGCGTCAGCACGCGCGAATGATCGAAATGCTTCGGGTCGCAAGGCTCGATACGGTCGGGCCAGAAGTGGTGGCGCTCCGAGCGCGTGGCCTTCCACAAGCGCAGGGCGATATCGGCCACCGCAAGACGCCCCGGGTAGGAAGGCTGGGACAGGATCCGGATGCACGCGTTCTGCGTCACCGCGCAGCTCGCCCAGCCCTGCGGGCTTTCCTTTTCAAACCAACGGTGCGCGGTCTGATGGTGGATATGCGCCGAGTCGAAGAGGGCGATCAGTACATTCGCATCGAGAAGTGAAATCATTCCGTCTCGCTCTCCTCGATCAGTTTTTGTATGTATTCGGAGGTGACCACGCGGCCTTCCGCCGGAATCACCTCGAAGCCGTTCCTGACTTCCACCAGCCCGGCCGCGGCGGGCGCGGACAGTGCCTGCCGCGCCAGATCGGAGATCACCTGCCCGGCCGTCCGCTTCGAGGCGGCGGAAATTTCCTTCGCCGCCTCCAGGATGTCGGGGTCGATGTCGAGCGTGGTTCTCACGGGAACAGGATGCAGCATCCGATGCGATTTTCAAGGTTTGATGCAAAGGAGGGCTGGCGATGAAGATCCTGCTCCGCTTCACCGCCGTCTTCCTGCTCCTGTGGGCTCTGCTCCGCGCGCTCGGGCTGCTCGTCCGCCTGGCTCCCGGCTGGCCTGCATGGGCGGTGGCGCTGGGGGCCGCCGCGGCAGTGGAGGCGGTGCTGGCCCTTTACCGCTATGAGGCGCGGGCGGCGAGCCCGCGGCGGGGCCGCTGGATGGTGGCGCTGCGCCTGGCCGCCCTGGCGGTGCTGGTCTGGATTCTCATCGAGCCGGTGTGGATCCGGGAAGTGGCGCGCGAGCGCCGGCGCGAGGTGGTGATCCTGCTGGACGACTCCGCCTCCATGCACCTGCAGGACGAGGGGGCGGCCGCCACCCGCCTGGAGACCGGCCGCGCCGCCCTGGAAAAATCCGGCCTGCCGGAGAAGCTCGGCGGGTCGTTGAAGGTCCGCACCCTACGCGCCGCCCGCAGCGTGCGGCAGGGCGGGGAAGGGGAGCCGGAGGGCTGGCGGGATGCCACGGACCTCGCCGCCGCGCTCGGTACCGTGCTGGAGCAAGTCCCGCCGGACGACCTCGCGGGCGTCATCCTGGTCAGCGACGGCCGCCACAACCGCCCCGCGCGGGTGGAGGACGCCGCCCGCCGCTTCGGCATCCTGGATGCCCCCGTGGGCATCCTCGCCACCGGCAGCTCCGCGCCGCCGCGGGATGCCGCCGTGCTGGAGGTGAAAGCGCCGGAGGCCATCCACCTGGGCGACCGCATGCGGGTGGATGCCGCCTTGAAATTCGACGGCTATCGCGGTGCCGCCGCCAAGGTGCGCCTGATGCGCGGGGAAGAACTGCTCGAGGAACGCGAGGTCCGCATCCCGCGGGACCGCCACCGGGAGGAGATCCGCTTCGTCACCGTGCCGGAGGAAGGCGGGGTCGGCGGCTTCCGCATCGAGATCGCGGCCCTGGAGGGCGAGCGTTTCCCGCAGAACAATGCCTGGAGTTTCGAGACCTCCATCACGGACGCGCGGACCAACGTGCTGATCGTGGAGAGCACGCCGCGCTGGGAATTCCGCTACTTGAGGAATCTTTTCTACGGGCGGGACAAGTCCGTGCATCTCCAGTACGTTCTGTTGCATCCGGACCGGATCGAGGGGCAGGAGGAGGGCGATGTGGCGGCTTCCGCCTCGCGGCCCTTCGGCGCGGCGCAGGCGGCGCGGCTGCCGGCGGGCCGGGAGGAGTGGCGGAAATTCGACGTCATCATCCTGGGCGATATCGCGCCGGACGCGATCGACGCCGGGACCTGGGAGGTGATCTCGGATTGCGTCACGGAGCGGGCGGCGCTGCTGGTGATGATCGCCGGGCCGCGCTACATGCCGCACGGCATCGGCCCGGAAGCGGGGCGGGCGCTGGTGCCGGTGGAGACGCTGGGGGAGCACCGGAATTTCTACGCCTCTGCCGGGGAGCCCTTCCGTTTCGCCCTCACGCCGGAGGGCCGCGGCCACCCGGTGACGCAGCAGGCCACGGGGGAAAGCGCGAACGACGCGGTGTGGGCCGGCTTCCCGGAACTGCGCTGGCGGCAGCCGGTGAAGGCGCTCAAGGAGGGCGCGGAGGTGCTGCTCGCGGCGGGCGGGATGGCGGAGGAAACGGCCGTCTCCGGGGAGGCGGGCCTGGATGCCGCGCTGGATGCCCTGGCCCGGCGGCGCGAGCGGGAGACGGCCTCCGCGCTGCTGGTGACCCGCCAGACGGGCCGCGGCAAGGTGGCGCTGCTGCTCACGGACCGCACCTGGCGCCTGCGCGAGGGCGCGGGGGATCTCTACCACCACCGCTTCTGGGGAAATCTCGTCCGCTGGGGCGCGGGGCCGGTCCTCCGGGCCGGTGCTTCCCGCGTGCGGCTGGGCACGGACCAGCTCACCTACACGGCGGATGATCCGGTGAAGGTCACCGCGCGCCTGCGGGATACCGCGTTGAATCCGGTGCGGGACGCGGCGCTCAAGGCCGGGCTCTACCGCGACGGCGAGCTGCTTTCCTCGACCCCGCTCGCCTACGTGGAGAATTCCAACGGCCTGCACGAGGCGGAGCTGCCCCCGCTCGCGGAGCCGGGCCGCTACGAGATCCGCCTGAGCGGGCCGGAGGCGGACCGCCTGGGGGCGGAGGACGGCGGTACCGCGGCGGCGGCGGGCTTCCGCGTGGTGGGCTCGCGCGGGCCGGTGGAACTCGCGGAAACCACCCTGAACCTGCCGCTGCTCGAAACGGTGGCCTCGCTTTCCGGCGGGAAGGTGGTCGCGCCGGAGGCGGCGGGGGATCTGGCCGGGCTTTTCCTGAAGGAGGGGGCGGAGCGCCTGGAAACGCGCGAAAGCCCGCTCTGGGACAGCGGCTGGGTGCTGGGTCTGCTCGCCGGGCTGCTGGCGGCGGAATGGATGATCAGAAGAGGGGCCGGGCTCCCGTAAACGCCTGAAGCGGAAAAACCTGCCATGAAAACGAGCGATGCGGAAAGGGAGATCGGACGCCGGCTGGCAGCCGTGAGGTCGGGCATCCGCCGCGCCCAGTGGAAGCGGGCCGGGCTGCTGGTCGCGATCGCGCTCCTGGGCGGCCTGCTGCTGATGATGGCGGCGGATCATTTCCTGGCCCCCCTGCCGCAGGCGGCGCGGTGGATCCTTTTCTGCGCCTGGGTGGCGGCGGTCCTGGCGGCCGCGTGGGCCGGGCTCGGGCCGCTGCTGCGGAAGATCGGGCTGGTGCAGGTGGCGCGCTGGATCGAGGGACGGCACCCGGAGATCGAGGAGCGCATGAGCACCGTGCTGGAGCTTGCCTCCGGCGGGGCGGCCGGGGCCTCGGAGGAGCTTCTGGAGGCACTCGCCCGCGCCGCGGGGGAGGATGTCGGCAAGGTGGACGCCCGCGCGGAGATGAAGGCCGTGCGCGCCGGGAAACGCTGGGCGAAGCCCGCGCTGCTGCTCGCCTGTGCCACGCTGCTGCTCTTCGCGGTCTGGCCGCGGGAGGCGGCGCGGCTGGCCATCCGCGCGGTCGCGCCTTTCAGCAAGGCGGGCAATGCCGCGGCGGTCAAATTCACCGTGACCCCGGGAGACGCCGAGCTGCTGGAGGGAGATGCCATCGGGATCGCGGCATCCTACCAAGGCGGCGCGGAGAAGCTGGAACTGGTGATGGAGACGGCGGACGGCACGGAGCTCGTGCAGCCGATGTCCCGGGAGGGGGGGGCCTGGCACTACCGCATGGACCCGGTGCGGGAGGGCTTCCGCTACCGGGTGCGCGCGGGCCGCGGGGAGAGCGATCGCTTCACCGCGACCGTCTGGCCGCTGCCGGGGATCGCGCGGCCGCGGGTGACGCTGGACTATCCGGAGTACACGGGCCTGCCGCCGCGGGATGAGCCGCTGGGGCGGGGGATTGAGGCGATCCGCGGTACGCGGGCGACGCTCTCCGGGCTGCTCAATACCGCGGTGGAAGAAGGCTGGCTGGAGACCGGCGGCGAGCGGACGGCCGGCGCGGAGATCGAGCGCGCCGCGGACGGGGGCCGCATCCGGGTTTCCTGGACGCCGCAGGGTGAAGGGGGTGAAGCCGCGCTCCGGCTCCGGCACCGCCTGGGGCGGGAGGTGGAGGCGCTGCGCTTCCCCGTGCGCGTGCTGGAGGATGCTCCGCCCGCGGTGCGCTGGCTGAGCCCGGTGGCGCGGGAGCTCCGCGTGAGGCCGCAGGAGGTGCTGGGCCTGCGTTATGAGATCGCGGAGGATTTCGGCCTCGCGGCGGTGCAGATCGAGGCGAAGACCGCCGGGGAAGAGCCGCTGCGGCTGCCGCAGGACCTGCCGGAGAAATCCGCTCCCGGCAGCAAGCCCGCGCGCTTCCGCGGCAGCGGGGAGCTGGCGCTGGGCAGCCTGACCGGGCGCTGGCCGGGAGCGGGGGAGATCCGCCTGCGCGTGCGTGCGGCGGATACCCGGCCGCCGGAATTGGAAGGCCCGGGCATCGGCCGCTCGGAGTGGCTGGTGCTGAAGATCGACCGCGGCGCGGAATCGCTGGCGCGCCAGGAAATGCGGGCCGAGCACGACGGCGCGCGCGAGGCGATCGAGCGGGCGGTGCGGGCTGCCCGGGAAGCGCGCGAGCGGATGGACCGCCGCCGCGGGGAGATGGAAAAGGAGGAACCCGGGCAGGAGGCGGTGAAGGACTTCGCCGAAGCACGGGAACGCTTGGCCGCGGCGCGCGAGGATCTCGAAGGGCTTTCGCAACGCATGGAGGAAAGCGTCCACGCCGCGAAGGCGGAAGAAGTGAGGAAAGCCGCGGAACAGCTCGCGCGGGCGCGGCAGGAGTTGGAAAGCGCGCCGCTGCAGGATGGCAAGGAACAGCGCCTGGAGAAACTGGACAACGCGCGCGAGGAAGCCGAGGCGGCGGTGCGGAATCTGGAGGACATCCGCAACCGCATGGAACAGGAGCGCCGGAAGATCGAGGAACTGGCGCGGCTCCAGGAACTCGCGCAGCAGCAGAAGGAGCTGGCGCGGCAGGCCGGGGAGCATGCGGCGCGGCAAGCCGCGGAGCCGCCGCCGGAAGATTGGAGGCAGCGGCAGGACGGCATGGAGGAAGCGCTGCGGCAGCAGTTGCGCGAGCAGCCGGAGGCCCGCGCGGAGGCTCTGGCCGCGCAGGCGGAAGAAGCCCGCGCGCTTGAGAAACAAGCCCGCGAACTGGGCGCGGCCCAGCAGGCGCTGGCGGAGGAGAGCGGCCGCATGCCCGCGGATGCTCCCGCGCCGCAGCCCGCCGCGGAGCCGCTGCGGAAGGCGCTTGAGCAAGAGCAGGCGAAGATCGCGGGGGAAGCCGCGGAACGGCTCGCCGCGGCGCGGCAGGACCGCAGCGAGGCGGCGGATCTTCTTCCGGAAGCCGTGGCGAAGGCGGAGGAAGCCGCGGAAGAACTTTCCAAGGGCGAAGACCGGGCCGCGGCGGAATCCGCCGCGGAGGCCGCCCGCGCCCTGCGGGATGCGGCGGATGCGGGGCAGGAGGAAGATGCCGCGGAGCCCGCCCGTGCGGGCATGGAAGCGCTGGCCGGGAGGCAGGAGGAAGTGGCGGAAGCGCTGGAAGCCCTGGCCTCCGGCGAGGCCGCGGAAGCCATGCAGGCTCTGCGCGGGATGCAGGCCGCCCGCGCGGAGGAGCTGGCCCGCGCCGTCGCGGAAATGCCGCAGGCGGAAGGCTCCGGCCCCATGAACGCGGCCCGGGATGCCTCCCGGCAGGGCGGGGAGCAGGCACAGGCAGCGGCCCGGAGCGGCAAGCCGCAGGAAGCCGCGGACCGCCACCGGCAATCGGCGGAACAGCTCCGGCGCAGTGCGGATGCCCTGGGCCGCGCCGCGGAGGAAGCCGCCCGCAATGCGGAGCATGCGAAGGGCCAAGAGCCTGCAGGGCACCTGCCGTCCATCCCGCCGGGCGATCTGGCGGAGGCCTTCCAGGCGGCGGCCCGCGCTTCCGGGGAACCGCAAGCGCCCGAAGCGGCACGGCAAGCCGCTCAGGCCGCCGCAGCGCTCTCCCGCGCGGCGCAAGCCGCCCGCGCCTCCATGCAGGGCCGCGGCCGGCCCGCGCAACCGGGCATGCCGCCGCAGCCGGGCACCGCGCCGGGGGAAAAGCCGGAGGAAGGCCCCCGCATGCCGGAGCCCGACCCCGGCGTGCCGCCGGAGCTCGCGAAGCTCGGCATCAGCGCGGAGGATTGGGAAAAGATCCGCAGCACCCTGAAAGCGGATGTCGGTGCCGCGGGCGGAAGCGGGATCCCGGAAGAATACCGCGGGCTCGTGAAGGAGTATTTCGAAACCATGGCCGATGAGTGATTCCCCGCACTTCCCCCGCTCGCGCTGGCGGGCGCTTCTCCTCGCGGCGGCTGCCGTTTGGACGCCCCTGGCCGCCCGGGAGCCCCCGGACCCGGTCTTCGCCGAGTGGCGGGATAAGGTGGACCCCGCCGTGGAGGGCGCGCTGGAGTACCTCTCCCGCGTGCAACTGGAGGACGGCGCTTTCCCGGAGCGCTACGGGGACTCCACCGGCATCCCGGCGCTCGCGGGCATGGCTTTTCTCTCGAAGGGGCACCTGCCCACGGAGGGGCCCCACGCGGTGGCACTGAACCGCTGCATCGACTTCGTGCTCGCGAACCAGCAGCCCGGCGGCCTCTTCGAGAAAGGCAACGCGGGCAGCGGCCCGATGTACGCCCACAATATCGCCACCCTCTTTCTTTCCGAGGTCAGCGGCATGGTCGATCCCGCGCGGCAGGAGAAGATCGCCAAGGCCCTGCCTCCGGCCCTGAAGCTCATCCTGGAGGCCCAGGCGGTGACAAAGGAGGAGAGCCACCAGGGCGGCTGGCGCTACCACCCCGGCTCCACGGATAGCGATACCTCCTGCAGCGGCTGGGCGCTCATGGCCCTGCGCTCCGCGAAGCTGAACGGCGCGGCGGTGCCGGACCGCGCGATCGCGGATGCCGTGGCGTACCTGCGCCGGCACCAGGACGAGAAGGAAGGCTGCTTCGGCTACACGAACCGGAACGACCACGCCCGCACCCTGACCGGCATGGGCCTGCTCTGCCTGGAGCTCTGCGGCCGCCACGGCACGGAGGAGACCCTGCGGGCGGCGGATTACGTGATGAAGTCCTACCGCGACCTGCCGGGCGACCAGTTCGAATTCTACGGGAACTACTACAATGCCCAGGGAACCTTCCAGGCGGGCGGTCGCTACTGGCAGGAATACGCGGGCTGGATGTATGAGACCTACCTGGAGAAGCAATCCGGCGACGGTTCGTGGAACAGCCGCGAGGCCGGGCGGATCTACGGCACCTGCATGATGGTGCTGGCCTTCACCGTGCCGTACCGCCAGCTCCCGATCTACCAGCGGGACGAGACGACGGACGAGGCCCGGTAGTGGAATCCCGCGCCTTTCCTTTGCTCCTCCCGGCCGGGCCGCCGGAGGGTGCGGCTACTTCTTCCCCAGGATCATCACGAATCCGCCGCCCGGTTCCATCGCCACCGGCAGCCGGTCGCCGGGCTTCGCGCTGCCTTTCGCGATCCGGAGCTTCGTCTTGTCCCCCGGTTCGTCCGCATACGACAGGGTGTTCCAATCCCCCGCGCCGATGAAGCCGAGGTTCAGGGAATACTCCATCCTTTCGTCCGTCCCGTTGATGAGGCAGACCCACCATGTGTCCCCGTTGCGGCGGGCCAGGGCGGCGATTTCCCCGATCCTGCTGCCGGGCAGGACTTTCAGCTCGTCCCATTCCACCGGCTTGGTGCGGAGGAAAAGCCGCACCTCCTCCGGCTGGGCGAGGTAGCTCTCCGCACTGTCCGCCCAGTGGTGCAGGGGGGAGTGATAAGCCACCGCCGCCGCCATCTGGGAGCCCGCGGTGGTCTTGCCCATCGGCCCGCCGCGGAAGACCGTGGGAGTGAAATCCGCCGGCCCGGTGACCATGCGGGTGAAGGGCAGGGCGGCCAGGTGGGAGCGCGCGATATTCCCGCCCTGCTCCATCCCGTAGATCGCTTCCCGCGTGAGCCAGTGCGGCCAGGTGCGCTCTTCCCCGGCCGGCTTGTTCGCGCCGTGGAAATTGATCATCACCTTGTGCCTTGCACCCAGTTCGAGGCAGGAACGGAAGAATTCCAGCCGCGACCGGCTCTCGCTGTCCATGAAATCGATCTTCACGCCCACGGCACCGGCCGCGGCCACCTTGGCGAAGAATTCCTCCCGCCTGGAGGAATCCCGCAGGCGCTCCCAGTGTTCCCACACCATGATTTTCACCCCCTTGCCCGCGGCATAGGCGCAGACCTCCTCGAGGCCCGCCCATTCGTCCTTGCCGTTGCGGTGCCAGCCCATCTTCGGCTCCCGCCACGGGTCGTCGATGGTGTAGTATTGGCAGTTCAGCGCCGCGGCATCGTCCACGTAACCCTTGATGCGTTCCCATTTCGCCGTGTCCCATTGGCCGAAACCCCAGGTCCAGTAGGCCCGCCCGGGGCGGACCCACTCCGTCTCCGCGCCCTGCGGGAAGAACTTCCGGTCGGGCGGGGGCGAGACATTGTAAACGATGCTCTGGTTCACCAGCCCGTCGAGATCCTCCGCGGCGATGACGATTCGCCACGGGGTCGAGATCTCGCCTTCCATCGTCCAGCCTTCCGGATCGTCCTCGAAGATCCCGCACAGCGTGCGCCCGCGCGGTCCCAGGCTCATCCCGCTGTATCCGATCATCCCCGCTTCCGTGATGCAGGCATAGCCGCCCCCGGGTAGCTCCACCGTGAGCGGCATCGTCACCGGGCGGGAAGGGGCGTCTCCCGCCGGCTCGAAGCGGAGGTAGTTCGCCTCGTAGTTCGCGGTATTATGGTGGCTCCAGTAGGCGGCTCCTTCCGGCAGGATGAAGGAGGTGGCTTCACCCGTCACCTTCCGCTCGCCCTGGCCGGGGATGATGTAGCGCCAGGCGATCCCGTCGTCGTAGGCGCGCAGGTCCAGCGTCCATTCGCCGAAGCCCGCGGTATGCATCCTCGCCTTCAGGCCCTTGCCGTGGTCGCGCAGGGTCCGCGTGTTCCCGATCCAAGCGTAGGTCTCGTCGGTCGCGTAGCCCGCCACGGAGACGATGCGCGCGTTCTTGCCGATATCGGTGCCGTCCACGGTGACCCCCAGCGGGGATTCGATGAAGGGCCGCCCGCCCAGATGTCCGGAGAGGTAAAGCCGCTCCCGCCCCCGCAGGATCGCGGCGGAGATTTTCCCGCCCGGAGCGGTCAGGTCGTGGTTGCCAAGCATCGGGATTTCCTCCGGCGGCCCGTCGAAGTGGGGCAACTCCATCGCCCAGCGCGGGGACATCTCCGGAGCCACCCCCGCGTGGAGGAAGCGCGCCTCCGCCCAATCCGCGTGATCGTGGTTCTTGCCGTCGCCGCCGTCCGTCACGCGCAGCTCGACGATCTTTTTGCCGCCGAGGTCCACGGAGATCCGTTTCGCGGCCTCGCCCTTCCGGATCAGGCCGGTGTCGTGGACGATCTCCCCATCCGCCACGACCTGGAAACGGACGGAACCGGGGCCGCCGGTCGAATCGTCCAGCCCGGCACTGGCCTCGAATCTCAGGGGGCCGCCGCCGGGGTTGAGGAAATACGCGTGGCTCGGCGCATGCGTGCCCACGCCGCGGGAGAAAGCCTCCCCCCCGATGGCCAGCGGCTTCTTGTTCAGGGAGCGGTTGCGCTGCGCCTCGCCGAAGCCCGTGACGATTTCCTTCAGGTCGTATTCATCGAGCCATGCCGTTCGGTCTTGGGCAAAGCTGCCGCAAGGCAGGACGAGCAGGCAGGCGAGGGCGGGGTGGATTTTCAAAGGAGTGGAATACGGGTCCGGCAAGTCTCCATGATCCCGTGCGATCGCGCATCCCCCGATGGAGTGAAAGCCTCCGGAGCCGGAGAAAAGGCCGGGCGAGCGCTAGGCCAGTTCCGCGGCGATGGGATCGACCAGAGGCGAACCGGCGGTCGTGAGGACCACGTTTCCTCCGCGGATCTCCGCAAGCCCCAGTTCCCGCAACCGCTCCAGCGCGGGGCTTTCGACGAGCGGCAGCGGCACCCCCTCGTCCGTGCGCAGCATCAGGGCGATTCGCTCCAGGCGCCGCTGTTCCGCATCCAGCGCCTCGCTCTCCACCGTGGCATGGCCCAGGCTGCGGATCATCCGCACGTAGGCGGCGGTATCCGGCACGTTCTTGACCCGCGTGCCGCCGAGGGTGGAAACCGCGGAGGGGCCGAGGCCGAGGTAATCCTCCCCCCGCCAGTAGCCGCGGTTGTGGGAGGAGCGGTGGCCGGGCCGCGCGTAGTTCGAAGTCTCGTAGTGCTCGAAGCCCGCGGCGCGCAGCAGCTCGTCCGCCAGCAGGAAGAAGCGCGCGTTCACGTCCTCGCTTTCGCTCAGTTCCCCGCGCCGCAGGGATTCGAAGAAGGCGGTGTCCTCCTCGTAGGTCAGATTGTAGGCGGAGATGTGGTCCGGCTCCAGCGCCACGGCCGTTTCCAGGGTGCTTCGCCAGTCCGCCTCCGTTTGCCCCGGGATGGCGAACATCAGGTCGATATTCACGGAAGGCATGCCCGCTTCCCGCAGGATGCGGACGGAGGCGGCGGCCTCGTCCGCGGAATGCTCCCGCCCCAGGATTGCCAGAACGTGGGGGGAGAAGGACTGGATGCCGAGGGAGACGCGGGTGACGCCCAGCTCGCGGAAGAGCCGCGCCTTCGCAAGATCGAAGGTGGCGGGATTCGCCTCGAGGGTCGTTTCTTCCAGAGAGGGGAAATCGATCAGCTCCCGCAGGCCGCCGAAGAGCTTGCGAAGGTGGGTGGGGGAGAGCATCGAGGGCGTGCCCCCGCCCAGGTAGATCGTGCGCGGCGGCTCCGGCAGCGCCGCCAGGCGGAGCCGCGCTTCCTCCAGCAGGGTCTCCGTGAATTCGCCGAGCGGAGTATCTCCCGGCGTGTGCTTGTAAAAGGAGCAGTACGGGCAGACGCGGTGGCAGAAAGGAATGTGCAGGTAGAGGAGCAACGCGGGATGCTGTGCACCCGGAGGGCGCGCGAGTCAATGGCAGGCCGCCCCGGGCCGGATGCGGGCCGGTATTTCGGGCCGGAGAGGGAGATGCCAGCGCACGGAGGAACGCAGGCCGGCCGCGGGAACGCGGCGGTACCGGGAACCGTCCCTCCGCCCGGGGACCGGGCGGACTACTTTTAGGGAACCCGGCCGGGCCTCAGTAAACGTCCCGCAGGTAGCGCTTGTCCTTCTTGAGCTGGTTCACGAAGGCGGCGGCGTCATCCTTCGACAACCCGCCGTGCGTTTCCGCGATCGCGTGCAGCGCCGCGTCCACGTCCTTCGCCATGCGGGAGGCATCCCCGCAGACATAGAAGGAGGCTCCGTCCTGGAACCACTTCCACAGTTCCGCGCCCTGCTGCAGCATCAGGTTCTGCACGTAGATCTTCTCCTTCTGGTCGCGGGACCAGGCCAGATCCAGGCGTTGGAGCGTGCCATCCTTGCGGAAGGCTTCCAATTCCTCCGCGTAGAGATAATCCGTCGCCTGGTAGGGATTGCCGAAGAAGAGCCAGTTCGGCCCCTTCGCTCCGGTGATCTTGCGCTCCTCCAGAAAGGCGCGGAAGGGTGCGATGCCCGTCCCGGGGCCGACCATGATCACCGGCGTGTCGCCGTTTTCCGGCAGGCGGAAGGCCTTGTTCACGTGGACGAAGACGCCGGGCTTCAAGCCCGCCGCGCGGTCCGCCAGGAAGGTCGAGCAGATGCCGCCGCGCTTCCGCCCGTAGGTATCGTAGCGCACGATTCCCACGCACAGGTGCACCTCGCCGGGGTGCGCCTTCGGGCTGGAGGCGATCGAGTAGAGCCGCGGCTGGAGCTTTTTGAGCGTGGCCGTGAAGTCCTCCGCATCCGTGAAATCCGCCGGGTGGTCGATCACGAGGTCGATGAGATCGCGACCCCAGCAGAAATCGTCCCAGGCCTTCTTGTCGTCCGCCTCCACCAGCGCGCGCAGGAAGGGCGAGCCGCTGCGGGCCTGCCATTTCTGGATGATGGATTTGTTCAGGTTCCCGATGTCGTAGTGGGAGATCAGCGCCTCGCGCAGCGGGGCCTCGCCGCCGTCCGGCAGGGGCACCGTCGTGTTCGTGTTGAAAGGCAGGGCGGCCATCAGCTCGTCCACCACCTGCGGCGGATTCTGCGGATAGACCCCCAGCGCGTCGCCGACCTCGTATTCCAGGCCGGAGCCCTCCAGGGAGAGCGCCACATGGTGGGTCTGCTTTTCGCCCGGGCCGTTCAGGTTGAAATTCGCCAGGATGGGGGAGGGGAAGGGGTTCTTCTTCGAGTAACCCGTATCCGTCTGGTCCACCGCCGCGGCCGCGCCGTTCGAGGAAACCGCTCCGGCCGGTGCCAGCAAGGCCAGCAGGCCGTCCGACCACTGCTTGAAGGGCTCGTCGTAGTCCACGTCGCTATCCACGCGGGCCAGCAGGCGGGCCGCGCCGAGCTGTTCCAGCCGGGTATCGAAGTCGATGCCGCACTTGCAGAAATCCGGGTAATTCGTGTCTCCCAGCGCCAGGACGGAGAAGCTCACGCCCTCCAGCCGCGGCGCGGAATCCCCCAGCAGCCAGTGGTAGAGTTCCGCCGCGTTGTCCGGCGGCTCCCCGTCCCCGTAGGTGGAAGTGATGACCAGCAGGTTTTTTTCCTGCGGCAGGCGGCTGCGGTCGTATGCCGCCATATCGAAGACCTCCGGCTCGAAATTGCCCTTTTTGAGGGTTTTGACGAATTTCTTCGCCAGTCCCTCGGCGTTTCCCGTCTGGGAACCCCACAGGATCGTCACCGGCACGGCCGGACCCGCGGCGGCGGGAGCGGCGGCAGAACCCGTCAGCAGGTTGGAGAGGAATTGGCCGAGCCAGACGCGCTGTTCGGCGGAAAAAGGAGCGTCTTCGGGGATCTGGATAAAAGAGGACATTGAAGCGGAACGGCCCCCGGGGCCGGGGGGGCGGAAGATGATCGCGGCGGCGGGCGCGTTCAAGCGCGTTTCATGCCACCGGGCGTTCCGCACGATTCGTTCGATTGAGGGCCGATGTGAGGCGCGCTCATGGGAAACGCGGCACACCCCGCTTTTCCCGCTTGGAAATTCGCACTGTGCATTTGAACCTCCCCGGCGTGGACAGCATCCGCATCCGGGGGGCAAGGCAGCACAATCTGCGGGGAATCGACGTGGACATTCCGCGCGGGAAGCTGGTGGTCGTCACCGGCCCCAGCGGCAGCGGCAAGTCCTCGCTGGCCTTCCACACGCTGTTCGCGGAGGGGCAGCGGCGTTTCGTCGAGTCCCTGTCGGCCTACGCGCGGCAATTCCTCGACCAGCTTGAGAAGCCGGATGTCGATGCCATCGAGGGCCTGAGCCCGGCGATTGCGATCGAGCAGCGCAGCGGCGGGCTGAACCCGCGCTCGACGGTGGCCACCGTCACCGAAATCCACGAGCACCTGCGGGTGCTGTGGGCGGCGGCGGGCGTGCCGCACGATCCGGCCACCGGGGAGAAGCTGGAGCGCATGGGCGCGGCGGACATCGTGGCCGCCGTATCCGCCATGGCGGAGGGCACGCGGGTGATCCTGCTGGCCCCGGTGCCGGAGGAGGAGACGCGCGAGCCGGAGCGCCTGGTGGGCGACTTGCGGCGGCAGGGCTTCATCCGCGTGCGGGTGGAAGGCGAGATCCTGGAGCTGGAGGAGGCGCTGAAAGCCTGGCCGGAGCGGGCGAAAACGGTGGAGGTGGTGGTGGACCGCCTGGTGGTCCGGCCCGGCGGGGAATCGCGTCTGGCGGACTCCGTGGAGACGGCGCTGCGCATTTGCGGCACGGAGGCCCGCGCGCTGGTGCAGGGGCCGGAGGAGAAGGAGATGCGCGGGCTTTCCTTCCAGACCAGCTACCGGAACCCCGCCACGGGCTTCATGATCGGCGAACTCACGCCGCGGCACTTTTCCTTCAATTCCCACCTCGGGGCCTGCCCGGCCTGCGAGGGCCTGGGGACGGAAACCTATTGCGATCCGGAATTGTTGCTCGGCGATCCGGCCAAGCCGCTGGCGAAAGGCGGCATGAAGGGCTGGTGGAAACCGGGCTCGCAGCGGGAGAAGAGCTTCGCGCGCGAAGCGGAGGCGATCCTGCGCATGCACGGGCTGGCGGAGGATTCACGTTTCGGCGAGCTTCCGGAAGCGGGGCGGCGCTTGCTTTTCGAAGGCGGGGAGCTGGATACCGGCTGGCGGCTGGGCGCGGAGAAGAAGAAGCAGATCAAGCGCTACGAGGGCCTGTGCAACGAGGCGGAGCGGAAGCTGCGCGAGGCCCGCAGCGAGGCGGTGCGGCGGCGCCTGGCGCGCGTGATGGCGGAGAGGCCCTGCCGCGCCTGCCGGGGGCAGCGCCTGCGGCCGGAGATCCTCTCCGTGCGGATCGAGGGCGCGGGCGGGCTTTGGCTGGGTATCCAGGATTTCTGCGGGCTGCCGGTGGAGGAGGCGGATGCCTGGCTGTCGGACCTGAAACTGCCGGAAGACCGCGCGGAGGTCTGCGCGCAGCTCGCGGGCGGCGTGGCGGAGCGTCTCGGCTTTTTGAAAGAGGTCGGGCTCGGCTACCTGGGCCTGGACCGTTCCAGCGCCACGCTTTCGGGCGGGGAGGCCCAGCGCATCCGCCTGGCCACCCAGCTCGGCAGCGGGCTCACGGGGGTGCTCTACGTGCTGGACGAGCCGAGCATCGGCCTGCACGCGGAGGACACCGGCCGGCTGATCGCCGCGCTCAAGCGGCTGCGCGACCGCGGCAATACCATCGTGGTGGTGGAGCACGACGAGGAGATGATCCGGGCCGCGGATTGGATGATCGAACTGGGCCCCGGGGCGGGGAAGGAAGGCGGAGCCCTTCTTGCCAGCGCCCGGCCGGAGGATTTCCCGCGGGATTCGCCCACCCGCGCCTGGCTGGAGACACCGCCGCCGCCGGTGCAGCGCGGCACCGCATTCCCCCTGCTCGGGGATGCGCTCTTCATCCGCGGGGCGAGCGAGCATAATTTACAGAACGTGGACGTGCGCATCCCGCTGGGAGGCATCGTCTGCATCACCGGCCCCAGCGGCAGCGGGAAATCGACGCTGGCGGACGACGTGCTGCTGAGGGCGCTCAAGCGGCATTTCAATGGCAGCGGGGACCCGCCGGGACGGCACCGCGCGATCGAGGGCATGGAATTCCTGGGCAAGGTGGTGGCGGTGGACCAATCGCCGATCGGCCGCAGCCCGCGCTCGAACCCGGCGACCTTCACCGGGATGTTCGACGGCATCCGCGAGCTTTATTCGAAGCTGCCGCTGTCCCGCCAGCGCGGCTACGGCGCGGGGCGCTTTTCCTTCAACACCCACGGCGGGCGCTGCGAGAATTGCGAGGGCGCGGGGCGGCTGAAGATCGAGATGCACTTCCTGCCGGATGCCTGGATCACTTGCCGGGCCTGCGGGGGCAGGCGCTTCAACCGCGAGACCCTGGAGGTGCGCTTCAAGGGCATGAGCATCGCCGACGCGCTGGAGCTGACGGCAGGGGAGGCGCTGGAGGCCTTTGCCGCGGTGCCGAAGCTCAGGCGGACCCTGGAGGTGCTGGGCGAGCTGGGCCTGGGCTACCTGCGGCTGGGGCAGGCCGCGAATACCCTTTCCGGCGGGGAGGCGCAGCGGCTCAAGCTGGCCGTGGAGCTGTCCAAGCCCGCCGCACCGCACACCCTGTATTTCTTCGACGAGCCGACCACCGGCCTGCATTTCGGGGATGTGGAGCGCCTGCTCGGTGCCTTCCGCGGCCTGCGGGAGGCCGGGCACAGCGTGCTGGTGGTGGAACACCAGCTCGACGTCATTTCCGCGGCGGACTGGGTGATCGATCTCGGCCCCGGCGGGGGCAGGGAAGGGGGCCGCGTGGTCGCGGAGGGCGCACCCGGAGCGATCGCGATAATCGCGGGGTCGCCGACGGGGAGGGCGCTGGCGGCAAGGGGGCGGCGCGGGGAATCGTAATGCCCGCGGGAGCCCGAGGCCGCCCGGAGGGTCTTCACGGGGCGAACGAATCCGCGGCGCCCGGCCGTCTCACTCGAAAAACTTCTTCAAGGCCCGCTGCTCGTCCGGATCGAGCGAATCCTTCCACACGCGGTCCCCGCCCGCACCGGCCGCGGCGGCACCGCCCGCGCGGGGGCCCACGGCGCTCTTGTCCACATCGTGCTCGCCATCCTGGAGCTGGAGCAGATCGCCGGGCAGGGAGCGGGAAAGATCCTTCGATTCCAGTCCTTCCAGGCCGCCGATCTCCACCTTGTCGCCCTCCTTGCCGAGCACGCCGGGGGCATGGCCGGGGCCGCGGGTCACGCCGCCCTTGCCGGGCTGGTTCCCTTCCTGGCCGCCGGGTTTGTCGCCTTCGCCGTTGCCCTGGCCGTCCAGCAGCTCGTCCAGCCACTCGTCTCCCTGGCCGCCGCCCTGGCCGCCGCCCTGGCAGTCCTTGCAGGCCTGGCAGGCTTTCTTCATG
>CBFGVD010000013.1:0-16699 GCA_965651965.1 uncultured Verrucomicrobiaceae bacterium
CCACGATTTGCAGCGTGGTCCCGGGATCTTTCAGCGCGATCACCAGGATGCGCGCGCGTTCCGCCCCGGCGGTCATCAGCAGGTCCGGCCTGCCCGCATCCCCGTAAAAAACGGGGAAACCGATGGCCCGCAGGGTTTCCACCTGGTCCGGGTCGTTGTCCAGCACGGTGGATTCGATCCCCTGGGTATGCAGCATGCGCCCGACGGCGTGGCCGAAGCGCCCGAAACCGCAGATGATCACCGGCGCGCCCTGATCCTCCACGTCGCTCTCCCGCTCCTCTTTTTTCCCCGCTTGTATCCCGCGCTCGGTGAAGCGGTGGCTGGCCATGATGAGCAGCGGTGTGGCCGCCATCGTCAGCGCCACCACCGCCACCAGCGTGCGGGAGATTTCCTCCCCGAAAACCCCGGCCCCCGAAGCGATCGCGATCAGCACGAAGGCGAATTCCCCGCCCGCCGCAAGCGCGGAGGCGAAGACCAGCGAAGATCCGCAGGATGCCCCGCGCAGCCGCCCGAGCGCGAAAATCACGCTGCCCTTCAGCAGCAGCAATCCGGCCGCGCAACCCAGCACCGTCGCCCAGTGGGCCGCGATGTGGCCGAAGTCGATGCCCGTGCCCACGCCCAGGAAGAAAAGGCCGAGCAGCAGGCCCTTGAAGGGCTCCAGGTCGCTCTCGAGCTCGTGCCGGTACTCGCTGTTCGCCAGTACCACCCCGGCTACGAAGGTTCCCAGCGCCGCGGAGAGGCCCACCTTGGTCATCAGCAGCGCGATGCCGATGACCAGCAGCAGGGCCGCCGCGGTGAAGGCTTCCCGCTGGCGGGTTTTCGCGATCGCCCGGAAGATGGGCCGCACCGCGAGCCGGGCGATCGCCACGATCAGGGCCACCGCGCCCACCGTGGCCAGCGCCTGGGCCCAACCGGGCCAGTGTGCCATCCACGCGGCCCCGTGCCCGTGGGCCTCGCTGTCTGCCTGTTTGCCCGCCAGCAGCGGCAGGAGCGCCATGATCGGGATCACCGCCAGGTCCTGGAAAAGCAGTACCGCGAAGGAATTCTGCCCTGCTTCCGTGCGCATCAGGTTCCGCTCGCTCAGGCATTGCAGCACGATCGCCGTGCTGGACATCGCCAGGATCAGCCCGATTCCCAGCGCCGGCTTCCAGCCGAGCCCGAAGGCCATCGCCACCCCGCCGATGGCCAGCGCGGAAAAGGCCACCTGGGATGCTCCCAGCCCGAAAATCTGGTGCTTCATCCGCCACAGGTGGGAGGGGGCCAGCTCCAGCCCCACCAGGAAAAGCATCATCACCACGCCGAATTCCGCGAAGTGGGTGATCTCCTCGCTCTCGCCGCCCACCCAGCGCAGGCCCCAGGGGCCGATCAGCGCGCCCGCGATCAGATACCCGAGCACCGCCCCCATGCCGAGGCGTTTCCCTACCACCACTGCCACGAGTGCGGCGGAGAGATAGAGGAAGGCTTGCGCGAAAAAACTCTCGAAGGCCACGGCGGTTTTTATTCGGGAGGAGGGAGCCAGAGCGGCGGATCGCCGTCGCGGAGCTTGCCGAGCCACTGTCCGTAAGACCGCGAGATTTCCGCCAGGGAAGAGTCGTCGAGCTGGTTGGAGGCATGCACGGCGAATGCCTCCGCATAGCCCATGCCACAGAGGCGGGCCGTCTGCTCGAAGGGCGCGAGCAACTCCCGCACCGAGAAATGATTGTAGCCCTCCCGCCGGTAGGCTTCCAGCGGGCCCCCGGCGGAGATCGCCTGCGCCAGGATCTTTCCGCGCAGGGCCGTGCCGCCCTCGCCGTAGGCCCAGCGGTACTCCAGCACCAGGTCCAGCCACTCCTTCACCAGCGCCGGGCTGCTGTACCAGAAAAAGGGATGCTGGAGCACGATCGTCCGGTGCTTTTCCAGCAGGATTTGCTCGTCCCGGACGTCGATCAGGAAATCCGGGTAGGTCTCGTAGAGGTCGTGCACCGTCACGCCCTCCGTATCCCGGGCGGCGGCGATGAGGGCGCGGTTCACCCGGGACCGCTGGAAGGCCGGGTGGGCGAAGACGACGAGCACGGAGCCCATGGAGTCAGGCGTTTCCTTCCGCCCAGGCTTTCATGGCGGCATCCATTTCTTCCGGGGAAACCTCGCGGACCCGTGTCGCGATCGTCCAGCGGTATCCGTGCGGATCGTGGAGTTTCCCGCAGCGGTCGCCATAGAATTGATCCTCGGGCTCCATCACCGCCGTGCCGCCCGCCGCCACCGCCTTGGCAAAGGCGGCATCCACATCCGCCACGTAGATCATGAAAGAGCCTCCCTTCCCGACTTCCGGTGCCAGAGCGCCGTAGTCGGGATACTCGTCGGAAATCATCAGCCGGGAATCCCCAATCCGGAACTCCGCGTGCGCGATCTTGCCCGACGGTTCGGGCAGGGTGAAAAGGATCTCCGCCCCGAAGGCGCGGACGTAGAAATCGAGCGCGGCCGCGGCGTTGCGGGCCGTCAGGGAGGGAGTGACCGAGTGGTAACCTTCGGGAACCGGCTTCGCGTCCATGGTGCCCCCATCCCTGACACGCGGCGCCGGCGTTGGCGAGAAGAGATATGAGGCTTTCCCGCCCGGCGGGTGCGGCTCACCCGCCCTTGGAAAGGACCTCCACCAGCAGTTCGGCGGTTTTCTTCGCGGAGGCCGGGTTCTGGCCGGTCGCCAGGCGTCCGTCCAGCACCGCGTTTTCCTTGAAATTCTCCGCTGCCACGTGGCTCGCGCCAGCCGCTTCCAGCTCGGATTGCAGCAGGTAGGGAACGGTTTCCGCGAGTCCCACGGCTTCCTCCTCCGCATTGGTGAATCCCGCCACCTTTTTGCCCTTCACCAGCGGGCTGCCATCGGCGAGCTTCACGTCGATCAAGGCGGCGGGCCCATGGCACACCGCCCCCACCGCGCCCCCGTCCTCATACACCGTGGCCGTGAATTTCCGGATCGGCGCGCTTTCGCGGAAGTCCCACATCGTGCCGTGTCCGCCCGCATAAAAGACCGCCGCGAAATCCGCCGGGTTCAGGTCCGACACCGCCTTGGTGTCCTTCACGCCCAGGGTGCCGTCCTTTTCCTCCCCGGAGCCGTATTTTTTCCAGAAGGCGGCGTTGGCCCCGTCTTCCGGATCGTAGCTCTTGGGGTCGAGCGGCGCGAAGCCGCCCAGCGGGCTGCCCAGGATCACGGCATAGCCCGCCTTCGAAAAGACTTCCCAGGGGTGCGCCGCTTCCGAGAGGTAGAAGCCCGTGCGTTTGCCGGTGTTCCCCAGCTTCGCGTGGTTGGTGAGTACCAGCAGCACCGGCTTCTTCGCGGCGGCCGGGGGCGCGGCTTCATCCTGGGAAAAGGCGGCACCGTGCAGGAGGACCGCCAGGGAGGCTAGGATTCGCGGAATCATCCCGCACTCCTACGCCCGCTCCGGCGGAGTGCAAGCGGGCTTCAGTGGACGATGGTCACCGGCGTCCCCACCTTCACCACTTCGAAAAGCATCGGTGCGAGTTCCTTCGGCAGCCGGATGCAGCCGTGGGAGGCCGTTTCGCCCGGCTTCGGGATCACCCCGGCATGCATCCCGATGCCGTAGGAAGTCAGGCGCATCCAGTAGGGCATCGGGGCGGGCATGTAGCGCTCCCCCGGCGGGACCGGCGTGCTCGGTTTCGCATCCCCGTTGGTCACGTTGCCCCACTCGTCCTCGATCCAGCCGTAGCGGTTCGAATACTTGTCCACGATTTTTTCCGTGATGCGGTAGGAGCCGGAGGGCGTGCCGTGGCCCTCCTTGCCCGTCGCCACGTAGGACCAGCCGATGTCCCGGCCACCGCGGGTGTAGCGGGCCCGCTGCTCGGTCAGATCGATCCTGATCGCCACCTTGCCGGGGCCCATGTCGTCGTACCACTCGTACATCACGTGCTCCGCCTTGCGCGGCGGCGTCTTGTCGATGATGCGGGCGGGAGCAATGCAGGATACCGAGGCCGCGCAGGCCAGGGCGGAGCAACAGCGGAAGAGAAAGGAGAAATAAGGCAGGACCATGGGACCGGTGGACTCGCGCCGGAATTGTTAGCACGGACCGCGCCGCCGTCCAAATCATTCATGTTATCCACCGGGGTTGTCGCATTTGAAAATACCAGCCGCGAATGGACGCGAATCCGCCTGCCGCAGGAAAACCGCGGAGCCGCCGAGGCCGCAAAGGATCGCGGAGGGGGACATTGGATCGGACCTCCGCGCTCCCCAGCGCCCTTTGCGCCTCTGCGGTGGAGCGGGATCCCGGGGAGGGCACCCGCCTTTCTCCTTGAAAAGTAAAGGGCGGCCGGACATCCGGCCGCCCCTTCAAGTCGTTGCACATCAGGCTTCCGGCGTGGCCGTCAGGTCCAGGCGGATCACCACTTCGTCGCGGATCAAATCGTCCGCCTTGCCGGCATAGACGATACCGAAATCCTTCCGGTTGATGTCGAATTCCGCCTTGATGTTCACCGTCTCGCCGTTCTGGCTGACCGTGGCGGGGAAGCTGATGTTCTTCTCCACGCCGTGCAGATTGAAATTCCCGGAAACCGTGTAGGTGCTGTCCGGATTTTTCTTCACCTCCGTCACGTCGAAGGTGGTCTGCGGATACTTGGCCACATCGAAGAAATCCGGGGATTTCAGGTGCTCGGTGAGCTTCTCGGCATCGGAGAAGGTGGAAGCCATGTCGATGGTCACCTTGTGGTCGTTCCCCACCGGGGCGCCGTCTTTCACCGTGAAGTGCCCGGTGAAGGTTTTGAAGCCGCCGTCGTGTTTGCCGGTCACCTTCGAGCCGGTGAACTCGATCTTGGAATCCGGGGTGAAGACGTATTTGGTCCCGTCGGCCTTTTCGTCGGTCTTGGCCACTGCGCCCTTCACATCGGCGTTCGCGGTCTTGTCGGCGGGATTCTCGCAGGAAACCAGGGCCAGGGCGAGGATCGCGGCGGGGAGGGCGAGGTATTCGGTTTTCATCGTATTCGTTCGTCTAATGGTGATTTTTTCGGAAAGCGAGGAATGTGGAGCGTTCTCAGCGCAGGTCAAACAGCAGGGCCTCGACGGCTTCGTCACCGGCGGTGAGGACGTGTTCGCCGGAGCGCTCGCTGGAGGCGGCATCCCCCGCGTTTATTCCCGTGTCGTCCAGTTCCGCCGTACCGCGGATCAGGTGGAGCCACAGGCCGCGGCCCGGGGCCAGGGTATGGGCGCTGCTTTCACCCGGCTGGAGCTTGATCCGCCAGATATCGGCATCCTGGGCGATGCTGGCGGAGCCTTCGCGCCCGTCCCGGGAGATCAGGAGCACCTTCGGCGCGGCTTCCTGGCCGGGCTCCGGGGTCCATTCGGTGTAGCGCGGCTCCAGCCCGCGGCGTTCCGGGATGATCCAGATCTGGAGCAGGCGCGCTCCTTCCGTGGCGGAGGGGTTGAATTCGGAGTGCGTCACCCCCGAGCCCGCGCTCATGAGCTGGATCTGGCCCGGCCGGATGGTCCGGGAGTTCCCCATGCTATCCCGGTGGGCCAGCGCGCCCTCCAGCACGTAGGAAAAGATTTCCATGTCCCGGTGCGGGTGGGTGGGGAAGCCGCCGCCGGGGGCGATGCGGTCGTCGTTGATCACCCGCAGCGAGCGGAAACCCATGTGCGCGGGATCGTAGTAATCGGCGAAGGAAAAGGTGAAACGGCTGTCCAGCCAGCCGTGATCGACATGCCCGCGCTCGCCGGAGCGGCGGATCGTGAGGTCGGTGTTCGTTTTCACGCCGCCATCCTGCCATGGTTTCCCGGCACGGCTAATGCCGTGTCCGCAGTCTCAGCATGCCCCGCGGTCATTGCCTTGGAGGGCGGACCTTGCTAGGAAACGGCATGGAATTGCGGCAGGTGCAGTTGTTTCTGGCGGCGGCGGAGGAAGGCAGCATCACCGCGGCGGCCAAGCGCATGCACCTGACCCAGCCCGCGCTGAGCCGCCAGATCAAGGCGCTGGAGGAGGAGCTCGGCGTCGAGCTCTTCACCCGCGGGGCGCATTCCGTGACCCTCACGCCCGCCGGCGGCATCTTGCTGGAGGAGGGCGGCAAGCTGCTCGAGCGTGCGGAGAGGGTGGTGAAGGCCGTCCGCGCCAGCGTGGAGGGGGAGCCCCTGCGCGTGGGCTACGCGCCCTCCCTTGCGGGACCCTTGCTCGGGCTGGCGCTGGAGCGCTTCTCCCAGCTTCACCCGCGCGCCCGGGTCCACTTGTCCGATCTTTCCAGCACGGAGATGCGGGACGCCCTGGCCCAGGGGAGAATCGACGTGGCCGTGACCGTCCCCTGGGAAGGGGATGCACAATCGGTGAAATGGACCCGCGTGCGCCGCCACGGCATGTGCCTGGCCGTTCCGGCCTCGCATCCCTTCGCTTCGCGGAAAAAGGTCCCGCTTGCCGAGCTGGACGGCCAGAAGCTCCTGCTCTACTCGCGCAACGAGTATCCGGAATACTGGCAGGGTGTCACCCGCATGTTCCGGGAAAACAACCTCCAAGCCAAGGTCGCGGGGGAATTCGACGGCGTGGCCAGCCTGGCGGCGGCGGTGGAGGCCGGGCTGGGCATCGCGCTGATGGCGGCGGGCAGCCGTTCGGAGCGCCTGGTTTTTCTGCCCCTCGATCCCGCGCCGGATCCGGTCTGTGTCGCCGCCGGTGTTTCAACCGTCCGGGACACGTCGAAGGTGGTGGAAGTCTTTGTCCGGGAATTGGTAAGGGTGGCGGAAGAAGAGGAGCCCGCGCTGATGGGAAAGGCTTGATCCCGACTGCCCGGAGGGCGCAAGGCCGGTCTTTTCACCTTGAATTTCCCGCTCGCACGCTTGGCCGTGACGTTGTAACTACATGTTTGTGACTGGTTCCGGCCAGGCAGACAGGCCCCCCCGCGTTTCCGTTGGCGGATTCGCGCTGGTCGTTTGCTTGCTCATGCTGGCACTTCTGATGGTGCTGGCGCTCGGTTTGCTCGGCCTTTCTTCCATCGAGCTCCAGCGCGCCAGCCGCGACGGCCACCTGGCGGTAGCCCGTGCGAACGCCCGTTTGGCGCTGGCCGAGGCGATCGGGCAACTCCAGCGCGCCGCGGGTCCGGACCAGCGTGTGACCGCCATGGCGGAGATTCTGGGAGATCAGGTCGCGCAGCCGCACTGGACCGGGGTCTGGCGGACCACCTTGGAAGACGGCAGCCCGATCTTCGCCCGGGACGATCTGGCGGGCGGCCTGAGGGACCTGAGGCTGGAGGACGGCATCCCGCGGGAAAACGAGGTGATGGATTGGCTGGTAAGCGGGGAGAGCTCGCCGCTCGACGAGCCGGATGAGAAGCGGATCGCCCTGGTGGGTCCCGGCACCACGGACGGCACCGTGCCCGCGGTGGAGGTGGAGAAACTTCCCGTTTCCGATGCCGGCGGGGCGCCCCTCGGCCACTGCGCCTGGTGGACCGGGGATCTGGGAGTCCGGGCGAATATCGCGACCCATGATCCGCGCGCCACGGAAAAGGCCGATCCCGCTTTGCCGGAAAACGGCGGGATCTTCCGCGTGATGGCCTCCCAAGCGGCGGATTTTTCCAGCATGAACGGCGGCGGGCCGCTGGGCGAAGGCGAGGACCGCAAGCTCGCCAGCGCCGGTACGGCCGGGCTTTCCGCCGCGGGCGGGACCTGGAGCAGGGAGCATGCTTTCGATTTCACCGTGGATTCCCGTGGCGTGCTCGCGGATGCCGCTTCCGGCGGGCTCAAGCGGGACCTGACCGCCTACCTCCAAAGCGACGGGGAGATCCCCGCGTACGGCGGCGCTGCCGGGCTCTCCGACCGGGATGTGCTGGCGGGTGCGGGGCCGGAAGCTCCGGAAGCCTCCGTTTCCGGCCGCCACGCCTTCGCCGCGCCGCGTTTCGGCCTGCTGCGGGATTGGGCGCGGGCGAACGCCCCTTTCCGGGACGGCGGGATGAGCGCGCGGCTGCCGGAGATGGATTCCTCCGCCGCGGATCTCAGCCGGACCCTCGCGCTGGCGAATGAAACCGCGGTGAAGCTCGCCGGGAACCGCAGCGCCGCCCTCCAGCCGGTGCTCGTGGAGGCCAGCAATTTCACCCACCAGAGCACCTACCTTTACAAGGACGGCCCTCCCAAGATCTACCAGATCCGCCAGCTCATGTACCCCCGCGTGGTCCTGTGGAACCCGTACAACGTGACCCTCTCCACCGGGCGGATGATCGTCATGATCCAGGGCAACGGGCGGCAGGAGATGTGGACGGAAAACGTGAACGTCAACAACCTGCCCTCCTACTCCTTCCGGAAGGAAACGCAGTGGCTGATGTTCGAGGGCGGGCGCAGCACCGTCTTCAAGGTTCCCGGGGGGATCATGAACTCCGAGGGCTATAACGACCCCTACATGGGCTCCTACTACTTCAGCATTCCCGCCACCGTCTTCGAGCCGGGGGAATGCCTCGTCTTTTCCCCCGCCAAGGCGGCGGAGTACGACGGCCTGAGCGCATACCGCCCCGGCTCCTACAACCTCGCGAACAACGAGCTGAGCTGCGAGGTGCCGCCGGACCCGGGGCGCGCTTATTACGTTTCGGCAAGCGAGATCGGCGGCGGGATCAATTTCCTGCCGGTGAAGTACTGGTTCGCCCCGACCCCTTACTGGAGCAGCGGCGGTCGCAACGGGGTGGAGAACCAGGGCGACGACACGCGGGCTATCCTCAAGAGCATGGAGGGGGAAAGCTCCGTGACTTTCGAGAAATTCGACGCCCTGCCGCAGGTCGCGGTCGTTTCCGCCTCGCTCCAGTTCGGCGCGGGCCGGGAACCGCGGATCGCCTGGGACAACAAGGAACGCATGCCGATCCAGCTGCTCGACCGCATCGAGCCGCGTCCCACCATCATCCCGAACGTCCGGACCCGGGAGGGCATCCGCCTGCGCTGGTTCGACGAGCATCCCTCGAATCTCCTCGGCTCGGGAAAGCTGGCGGGCACGCCGCATTTCGAGGAGGCGCTACTCGCGAACTGGAATCCCCGCGCGTCCTACGTCCTGCGTTCGCCGTGGGAAAATATCGGCGGGACGCTGCCGCTCAGCGGCACGGGCGGCGGACCGTGGTTCTTCGGCGCGTACACGCGGGATCTCTACGACCAGGCCGTGAGCTGGGACGAGCAGGTGCCGGTCCCGCTCGCGGGGCGGCAGCATGGCAATCCCTTCGGCCCCCCGCAGGAGGGTACCGGGCGCTACGTGCTCTTCGACGTCCCGCGGCAGGAAACGGGCATCCTTTCGCTGGCCCAATTCCAGCACGCGAAGATCTCCGACCTGGTGTGGCATCCCTCGAGCGCGATCGGGAATTCGCTCGCCGATCCGCGGCTCGGCTCCGGCGGGGGGGACAAGGGCCTGGCCCGCACCGCGGCGGTGGCCTCCACCTCCTTCTCCGCGCATTTCGGCGGCTTTCATGAAAGGGACCTGGGCTGGTCCGCCGACTCGCAGCGCTCCGGCGGCAGCGGCGGCTGGGCCGCGAGCGCGCGGGCGATGCTGGGCGACGCGCCCGCGCGGGACAATCTGGTGTACGACCTTTCCTTCGAGGTGAACCGCACCCTCTGGGACCGCTATTTCCTCTCCAGCGGGACCGCGGGGGAGAAGGAGAGCTTCCTGGCCGATCCCGGCTCGAATCCGCTTCCGAACGGCCGCATGCGGCTGGCCGCCGCCACCCGGGGCAGCGCCAGTGCCCCGGCCCTGGCGGATTTCCACCGGGCGGCATACCACCTGATGGTGGACGGGGCCTTCAACGTGAATTCCACCCGCAAGGAAGCCTGGAAGGCGCTTCTCGCCTCCACCCGCGGCACGGGCTACGGCAGCGGGGAGGGCGTGCCTTTCCCCCGCGTGCTCGCCGCGCCGGGAGGAGCGTGGAAGACCGGCGACATGGTGGACGGGGACGAGGCCTGGGCGGGCCACCGCGAGCTCACCGTCAGCGAGATCGATGCCCTGGCGGGGGCGATCGTGGAAGAAGTGAAATTGCGCGGGCCTTTCCTTTCCCTGGCGGATTTCGTGAACCGCCGCCTGGCGGAGGACGAGACCGGCCGCATGGGCGCGCTCCAGGCCGCCATCGAACGCGCGAACCTGAACCGAGGCATGGTCTCCGCCTACCCGCTGGACAACAGCAAGCCGCTGCCCGACTACGCCCACCCCGACAACATCGAGGACGCCACCCGGCTGGACCAGACCCTCAAGCCCGCCTCCAAGGCCTGGGGCGCGCCGGCTTATCTGACCCAGGCGGATGTCCTCCAGGTCATCGGCCCGGCGCTCTCCGCCCGCTCGGATACCTTTGTCATCCGCGCCTACGGCGATGCCGTGGACGGCTCCGGCACGGTGCAGGCCCGCGCCTGGTGCGAGGCGGTGGTGCAGCGCACGCCGCAGCCGGTACACGCGGATGAAAGCGGGCTCAATCCCCGGGATGCGGGGGAGGCGGGGGATTTCGGCAGGCGCTTCGCCATCTGTTCCTTCCGCTGGCTCCGGGCCGCCGAGATCTGAGCTTCCGTGTAACATGACGTTCCGTTGTTGTTTCCTCCTCGTCCTCCTCGCTGCGCCGGGTGTTTCTCCCGCGCAGGAAAGCGCGCGGGAGATGCGCTTCCTCCCGCTGGGGGACATGCCGCCGTACCGCCAGGAAATCCGGGACGGCGTGGCCTACGAACTGGAGCCGCCGCCCGGCAGCATTCCGCCGCGTGAGCTGGTCGCGGGCGCGGGGGAGTCCGCCGGGGAGACCCAGTTGTCCCTCAGGCGCGTGAGCCCGCCTGTCAAGGTCCCGCAGGGCGAGGGACCTCTGGTGCTCTACCGCAAAGGCGACGGGGAGGAGGCCGCACCCTGGCTGCGGATCCAGCGGCCGGAGAAGGGGGATTTCCTCGTCCTCCTCTGGCGCGGCCCAGAAAAAAAGAGCTGGGAGGTCCCGCGCGCGCTGGTGCTGGCAGACGGGATCGAGCACGCCCCGGCGGGATCGGTGCGGGTGGTGAATGTTTCTCCCGTGACGGTGATGATCGTCTTCGAGGGCTCGAAGATCGCGCTGCCCGCCGGGCAGGTCTGGAAAAAGCCGGTGGCGAGCGGCAAGGACGCGACGATCCAGATCGGGGCGGTGGATGCCGCCGGGAACCTGCGGCGCATCCATGCGGGCAGCGTGTTCCAGAATCCGGGGGAGCGCACGCTCGTGGCGGTGTACCGTGCCGACGGGGTCGATCCGCGCCGTGCTCTGAAGGCCGTGGTGCAGCGTGAGCCGGTGGACCCGGCCCGGCGCTGAGGCGGCCCCCCTTGCTTGCGGCGGGGAATTTCGTTAGACTGCCGTGCGATGCGCCACTGGTTGATCAAGTCCGAGCCCGATGTGTTCTCCATACAGGACCTCCGGAAGGTGAAGCGGGAGCCCTGGAGCGGGGTGCGGAACTATCAGGCGCGGAACTACATGAGGGACGACATGAAGCCGGGCGATCTTGCGCTTTTCTACCACTCCAGCACCGTCCCGCCCGGTGCGGCCGGCATCGCGCGGGTGGCAGGCGAGCCCTATCCCGACCCGACCCAATTCGACCCGGAATCCGAGTACCACGACCCGAAGTCCACGAAGGACAACCCGCGCTG
Source organism: uncultured Verrucomicrobiaceae bacterium (assembly GCA_965651965.1). Classification (GTDB taxonomy): domain Bacteria; phylum Verrucomicrobiota; class Verrucomicrobiia; order Verrucomicrobiales; family Akkermansiaceae; genus Haloferula. The sequence goes on from CBFGVD010000013.1 coordinate 11,556, forward strand.
GATGCTGGTGGATTTCGAATTCGTCGCGGAGTTTCCGGAGCCGGTGACGCTCCAGGCGATGAAGGAAGACCCGGCGTTGGAAGGCATGGTCGTGCTGCAAAAGGGCACGCGGCTTTCCATCACTCCCGTGGAGGCGAAGCACTTCAAGCGCGTCTGCAAGCTCGCAGGCTGGAAGCCCTGAAAAATGGCCTCCGCCGCGCCCAATCCCTATGCGCCGCCCGCCGAAGCGGAACCGGCGGCGGAGCCCTCCGGCCTCTGGTCCGTGCAGGGGGAATACCTGCTGGTGCGGCCGGGTGCGTGGCTGCCGCCGGTCGATCTGGAAGGCGACGGCACGGGGACGGATTTGACGCCGGTATCGAGGACTTTTCAGGCTTTCACGGGTGGCAGGGGGCTTCTGGTGCTTGTTCTGCCGTTCCTGGTTATTCCCCTCGTGACTGCCCTTTCCTACTTTTTCCGGCGTTCTTTCGGGCTCGATAGCCCGATTGTCGTCGGTCTTGTGGTTCTGTTGCTGTTCCGGCTGGTCGGCGGGAAGGGTGGTTCGGGAGTCGTCGCGGGTGTCGTGAGGGGCCATTCCTCGGCCGGATTTCTCCGGGCGCGTGCGCGATGGCATCGCAACGTGCGATGGTTGACCGCCGCCGGGACGCTCCTTGCTCTCGGGACCTTATGCACTTCATTCATCCTGGGTGTCGGCAGTTCCGGTCTGGGTTTCCGGCAGTTCGCCTTCGGAATGGGTACCGGGCTGTTTTTGCTGTTGGTTGCGGGCATGCTACTCCAATTCAGGCGGGGCTTGCACTGTGTGAGAGCGCGGGACGGTTGGCTGTATCTTAAAGGGGTTCCCGCATCTTCCCTTGCCGCTTTGGCCTCGTATGGAAGGGAAACCTCGCCTCCGCCGAAGAAGGTCCGCGTATTCGTCCAGCACCTCTGGCGCCAGCCCTTGGGAACCTTGCTCGGGAAGCAATGGTGGAATCCCTGGAGCATCCTCGTGCTGGCGATCCTGAAGGCGAGGCGTTCGCCGCGGCTGGACCGCCTGTGCTTTCACTGGAGCGAGGTGGTGCGCCGGCCGGTGGAGGAAGCGGATCCCTCGCTGCGCGAAGCATGGGCCAGGGAGAGCGCAGGCACGGAGGCGGAATCCTGGACGCCCGTATGCGCCGAATGGATCGATTCACCGCAGGGAGACCTGCGGATCGAGTCGCTGGTCCATCTTTCCCCGGACCGGAAACACGCGGCATCCATGGTGCAGGTGCGGATCTCCAGCGGGAAGTATTACGCCGAGATCCGCCAGACGGCATTCCGGAGCCGGGTGGCGGGAGGAAATTGCCTCCTCACTTCGAGCCCGCCCTTGGTGCCGGTGCATCCGGATTTCCTAAAAGCCGAGCAATGCCGGGGAGGCCTGGGGAAAATCCTCGCCCGCCATCTGGAGCGGGCGGCGTCGCGGGAGCTGAATCCGTTCGCGTCCCGCGATGAAGTCATCGACTGCATGGACCGCGAGGCCGCGGGCCGCACGGCGAGCCAGGAGGCCTACGGATTGCAGGAGACCCCGGAAGAGCAGGAAATCCCGGGCTGGTCGGTCTTCCCACCCGGGAAAGGTGCCGGGGATCATTCTCCGCCCACCGAGGCGATGCGCTGATCTTGCGGAAGGGCTGCAGTAGGCGTGGCCAGAGCGCCCACGCGGATTTCATTGGTCACGATGGTCACGCCGGGCACGCCGCGGGCGGTGGACTCGGCGGCGGCGCGGGCCTGCTCATCCGGCGCGGTGCCGCCCAGCGTCACGCGATTTCCGGCCAGCGAGGCCCGGATATCGGCCCCGAGCAGGCGCGGGTCTTGAGCGAAGGAGGCATTCAGCGCCTGGAGCGTGGCGTCCGGATTCGCGACTTTCCCCCTCAGGCCTTCCATCGCCAGGTCGCGGTTGATCATGATGTCGTCCGCCCAGACTTCCATCACTCCGGTCACGTGGGAATTGTGCACGAGCTGGTCCTTCTCCCCCGTGCTGCCGAGCTCCCCGCCCAGGCTGACGACGCCGTCCTTCACGGCGACATCGATGGCAAGCCCCGCATACAACGGGTCGCGCGCGATCATGTGCCGGATCTGGGCGGCGATGGCGGCATCCGTGCGGATGGTATCGAAAGTGACTTCCAAGCGGTTTTCGATCCGCTGCAGGCCGGGAATTTCCGTGGCGATGTCGCGGGCGAGCTCCTGTTCGTCCCAGGAGCCGATTTGTCCGCTCAAGGTGGCGACCCGGCCGTCCACGTGCACCTTCACCCTGGAAGCATCGATGGCAGGATGATTGGCCAAACGGTGCTGCAAGCGATCCGCCAGTGTGGCGTCCTTGGCGATCGGATCGATGATTTTCACGAGGCTGATCACGCCGCGGACATCTTCCGTGGCGGCGGCGCGGGCGGCGGCCCGTTCGGCCTGCTCCAACGAGAGAACGGTTCCGGAAAGGGTGGCGATGCCGTCTTCGACCTGCACCTCGACCTTACTGCCGATCATGAGCTGGTCGGCCTGCACATCCATTTCAATGAAGTCCGCGGTATCGGCATCCCCGGCGGGGCCTGCTTCCGGGGTGGCCAGGGCGGTGCCGAAGGCGACTGCGAGCACCATCCAGCGGGCGGGGCGGAAGAAAATCGGAGCTTTCATGGCATTGCTAAGGTTGCAGGCGAGGGGCGCCCGCGGTTCGCCTCATTCCTTCGCAATGCCCGTGCCACGCGAAAAGCGGCTCTGAAAATCAAACGGTTAGAGAAAGGGCGGGACAGGCTTGTCGCCATGATCCCGCTCCAAAGGGGCGTGGCGCACCCCGGTTCGGTGCAAAACGCACCTTCATTCTTCCTCACCGTCGCCTGCCGGATCTGCTTCGACCGCGGCATCCTCATCCGCGGGCTCCTCCGAGGGGGTTTCCGCCGCCGGAGGTTCTTCCGGGGCAGCAAGGGTTTCCGCGGGCGCGGGCTCCTCTCCCGGTGTTTCCGCGGAGGGAGCCGAGTCCTCCGGTTCCGGGATGCGGCCGCCGGTTTCGAGGAGCTGGATCACTTCTTCCTGAACCTTTTCCACCTGATCGAGGGGGATATCCGGGTCGCGCACGATGAAGAGATCGCCGAGCTTGCGGTGTTCGTACACGCGGAGGATGCCGGAAGGGGTCCGCTGCGTATCGGTCTCCCGCAGGAGCTTCTGGCGCTCCAGCATGACCGCCAGGATGTAGCGGACGTTTTCGGTGTGGTCTTCCTCCTCTTCCACCAGGCGGCGGAGCAGGTCCTCCGGGCTTTCCTTCTTGAAGGCATCCGGCTTTTCCCCGGCGACCGGGGCGTGATAAACGGCCTTCCAGAAGGAAAAGGGCCGCTCGTCCGTATCCGTGCGGGCCTTCCAGGCGTCCATGCAGAAGTCCTTCCGCAGGTAGCCGGAGGATTCCGGGTCCGGGAAAAGGGCGGTCATGATCGCCTCGCCATCTTCGAAGGGCCGCTCGGTGGCGGCACAGGAGCGGCCGCGGGAGCGGATGTGCCAGGATTCGGGAAGGGCCATACGGGTCTCGGGAAAAGCGCGCTCAGGCCTCGGCGGGAATGAATTTCCGCAGGGTCTGGTAGATCGGCCGACCGGCCAGACGGCGCTGGAAGAGGTAGATCGCGATCACGCCGAAGATGAGGTTGGGCAGCCAGGCCGCCCAGATGGGGGAAAGCTGCCCGGAATCCCCGAAGCTCAGGAAGACATTGGAAACGAAGAGCATGCCCGCACAGAGGAAGACCGCCATGGCGACCCCGCCGCTGGTACCGCGCCGGGAGAACACCACGCCGAGCGGGGTGGCCAGCAGGACCACGATCAGGCAATTCACCGGCTGGGCCCAGCGGTAGTGCCACTGGGTCAGGTGGCCGCCGCGGTTCGCCCAGGCGCCTTCCGGGTTCTCGCTGAGCCAGCCGTTCAGGTCCGGGATGCCGAGCTGCTCGGCAGGCAGGCCGGGCCGGATGATCTGGGTGGGGACCTCGTTCCAGCCCTTGACGATCAAAGGATCCGGCAAGTCCTGCCGGAAGGCGGGCGGGGCACCCGGCTCGAAAAGCAACTGGCGCACGCCGGAGAAGGTCCAGTTTCCGGTCATCGGGGACCAGGAGGCGCGGTCGGCGGTGATCTTGCTTTCCAGGGTGCCGTCGGGACGCTCCTGGATCACGCTGACCGCTGCCAGCGGGGCGCCTTTCTGATAGTCCGGCGGGAAGGAGCCGACCATCCAGAGGCGGCGGGCGGGAATATTCCGGTAGCGGATATTCGGCTCCGCCACGCCGTCCTGGCCCTTGGCTTTGCGCAGGATGGCGTTTTCCGCGGCCACGGCGGCGGGGGCCCATTGGTAGTTCAGACCGGCGCAGAGGAGGGCGGCGAGCAAGCCTGCCGCGAGGAAAGGCGAGGTCAGCCGGGCCAGGCCCCGCCCCGTCTGGATCATCGCGACGATTTCCCGGGAGCGGGAGAGCCTGCCCAGGCAGTAGAGGATGGAAAGAAGCAGGGTGTAGGGCAGGAGCATCACCACGATCTCCGGCAGCCGTGCGGTGTAGAGCTTCAGGGCGAATGAGGCGGCATCGGGACTGCCCTTGAGGTCGTCCAGATTGTCGCCGAGATCGGAAATGACCCAGATGATGAAGAGCCCGGCGAGGCAGATGAAAAAGATCGAGAGGAATTGCCGGGTGACGTAGCGGGCGAGCGTATCCCCGGACCAATAGCAAAGGCCGCCGAGGGCGGGAAGGAAGCAGAGGGCGGCGGCGATGAGCGGACGGAGGCGGTGCGCCTGCTCCTGCACGCCGGGGAAGCTCTCCAGTTGCCGGTTGACGGCCTCCTGCTCCATCGGCCCGATCTTCAGGGCGAGGAGCGCTCCGCCGAGGGCGAGCAGCAGGGGAACGAGGATGCGCGGCATGGCAGGACTTGGGAGGAGCATGCGATGCCATCCCGGTTTGTAAAGATCGCCGGTTTGGTGCTTGGCAGCGGCCCGGCTCCCCGGTGCAAATGCCGCATGATTTCCGCCCTGGAGGGTCAACCGCTTCCCGATGCATTCGTCGGGGAGATCGGGCTGGCGTTCTCCAGCGGCGGCAGCCTGGCGCGGTCCCGGGATTTCGAGTTCCGGGCTGAGCAGCAGCAACTCGCGATGGCCGTGGCGGAGGCGCTGGCGGGGAAACATTGCC
>CBFGVD010000014.1:0-15983 GCA_965651965.1 uncultured Verrucomicrobiaceae bacterium
GGCGGATTCGCCCTGCCGTCTTTCGTCGGCGGGGAATCCCTGACCGTACCCCCGGTCGGAGACGCCGGTACGTATGCGGATCGTACCTACGATGACGGATATGTCTTCCGCGACGCTTCCACGGAGGCGGTGGACGGCTCCACCTGGTACTGGGGCTACCAATCGGCCTCCCAGGTGCAGGGGGATGAACTGGTTTTCCACGCCACGGGTTTCCAGAGCCTCCGCGGCGATACCTCCAGCGTCCCGAAGGCCGGACCATCCTCGAAGGATAGCCTGAGCGGCGCGGCCCCGCACATCCAGTTCGATGCCGCCAGCCCGCACTACCTCGGGCCCTTCCGCCTCGGCTTCACCGCCGCGCTGGACTACGTGCGGGTGGACCAGTCCCTCGCCTTCTCGAATTTCTCCGCCACCCAGACGAGGGAGGACTACCGCCTGGACTACGAGGACCGCTACCAGCTCGGGGGCGTGATCCCGCCCGGCGCTCCTTATTCGGGGACCTTTGCCGGTCCCGGACCTCTGATCGGGAACCTGCCGTCCTCACGGACGATCACGCCGGTAATGCTGGCGACGGATACCGCGGTGTTTTCGAACCACGTCGTTTCCTCCATCGATATCAATGCGCTGAGCCTGACCTTCGGTCCCACGCTCGGGCTGGAGCAGGGAAAATTCGACTTTGCGGTTTCCGGCGGCCTGATCGTGAACGTGTACGACTGGAGCGCCCGGCAGGTGGAGACCCTGGACGGCACCGGCCCTGCCGGAAGCGCACGGGTAGCGCGATGGGCGGAGGGAGATTCCGGGGTCGCGGTGAGGCCCGGGCTGTATCTCCAAGGACAGGCGGGCGTGGAGCTCTCCGAACACCTCGGCTTGAACGGCTACGCGCGCGTGGACGCCGCGCCGGAATTCCGCGCGCAGGCCGGGCCGACGATCTACAAGATCGATCCCTGCGGGTTCAGCGTGGGTCTGCAGCTCAGCTACCGGCTGCCTTGAATCAGGGCTGGTCCTGATAGGGGATGCCGGTGGTGTCCGGGGCCGGTCCGCCATCGGGGAGATCCGGCAGATAATCCTGCGGGAGAGATTCCGGCGGCGGCAGGACTTCCGTCTTTTCCGACGCCGCTTTTTCCTCCGCTTTCTTCGCCTTGGCGTCCTCTTTCTCCTTTTCCTTCTTTTCGGCGGCTTTCTCCTCCTCGCTCTTGTCGAAGGCATCCGCGGTGGCCACGGCGGCCTTTTTTCCGGCCTTCGCGGTTGTCTTCGCCACCGCGCCGACCACCCTGACCGGGGCGGTGGCGAGCTTGCAGGAGACGAGGGCCGGGATGAGGCCGGCGGCAAACAGTGCCGGGAGCAGGCGGGCGGACATGGCGCGCAGCATAGCGGCCGTGCGCGGGACCGCCAGCATTCGCTCGCTGCGTGCTTCCCGCCGGGAGCGGGGCCGCTAGCATCCCGCCCGTGAAAGGAACGCTCTGGTGCCTGCATGGAGCCGTCGGCATGGCTGCCGATTGGCGGGGTTTTTCCGTTCCGGCATGGGGTTCGAAGCGGGTGGACCTGTGGCGCGTCCTCGATTGCTGCCCCATGACGATGCCGGAATTCGGCCGGGCCCTCACTCGCGAGGCGGAGGGCGCTTCCGCAGGGAAAAGGGCGCTGGCGGGCTATTCCATGGGCGGGCGTCTGGCGCTCCATGCCCTGCTGGAGGGCGGCGCATGGGATGCCGCCATCCTGATCGCCCCGCATCCCGGCCTGGAGACGGGAGAGGAAAGGGCGGCCCGGAGGGAGGCCGATGCGCTGTGGGCGAGCCGGGCGCTTTCCGGGGATTGGCGGGAATTCGTGGAGAAGTGGGAAGGCCAGGGGATTCTCGCCCGGCAGGAGGGAAAAGGGGGTTCCATGGCGGACCGCGCCGGTTTGATCGGCCGCAGGCGGGAGGTGGCGCGAAGCTTCATGGATTGGTCGCTCGGGGCTCAGGAGCCCTTGTGGGAGCGGTTGGGGGAGATTTCCTGTCCGGTGCTCTGGTGCGCGGGGGAGCAGGACGGGAAATTCCGCGCGCTGGCGGAGCGGGCCGCGGGTCTCATGAAGAATGCGGAACTGTGGATCGCTCCGGGGGCGGGCCACCGGGTGCCTTGGGATGCCCCCGGGATATTCCGGGAGAAGGCCGGGGAATTTCTTGAGCGCGTGGCGGGCTAGGCAGACACTCCCGCCGCCATGTGGACCACCGTTCGCGAATTCGAGGATATCCGTTACGAAACCACGGATGAGGGGCAGATTGCCAAGATCACGATCAACCGCCCGGAAGTCCGGAACGCCTTCCGCCCGCTGACGGTGCAGGAATTGCTTGCCGCCTTCGAGCTGGCCCACGAGGACCCGCAAGTGGGCGTGATCATCCTGACCGGGGAAGGCCCGGATGCCTTCTGCTCCGGCGGCGACCAGAAGGTGCGCGGCCACGCGGGCTACATCGGCTCCGACGGCGTGCCGCGCCTGAACGTGCTGGATCTTCAGAAAAAAATCCGCAGCTTGCCCAAGCCGGTGGTGGCCATGGTGGCCGGGTATGCCATCGGCGGCGGGCATGTGCTGCATGTGGTCTGCGACCTTACCATCGCCGCGGACAACGCCCGCTTCGGCCAGACCGGCCCGAAGGTCGGCTCCTTCGATGGCGGTCTCGGCTCCAGCTACCTGGCCCGCATCGTCGGCCAGAAAAAGGCGCGCGAGATCTGGTATCTCTGCCGCCAGTACGACGCGCAACAGGCGCTGGAAATGGGCCTGGTCAATACCGTGGTGCCGCTCGCGGAGCTTGAAAGCGAAACCCTCAAATGGTGCCGTGAAATGCTCGCCCATTCGCCGCTCGCGCTGCGCTGCCTGAAGTCCGCGCTCAACGCCGACTGCGACGGCCAGATGGGCCTGCTGGATCTCGCCGGAAACGCCACGCTGCTCTACTACATGAGCGAGGAGGCGAAAGAGGGCAAACAGGCCTTCATCGAGCGCCGCAAGCCGGACTTTTCCAAGTTCCCCCGCGTCCCGTGATCGGCCCGCTGCTGCTGGCCACGCGGCCGAAGACCCTGCCCGCGGCGATCGTGCCGGTGTGGGCCGGCTGCGCACTGGCGTGGAAGCTGACGGGGAAATTCGACCCCGCCCTGGCGCTTTGCACCTTGTTCGGCGCGGTTTTCATCCAGATTGCGACGAACTTCTTCAACGACGCGATCGATGCCGCGAAAGGGGCTGATACCGCGCGGCGCGCGGGCCCGAAACGCGTGACTGCCAGCGGCCTGCTGCCGCGGCGGGTGGTCATGCTGGCGGGCGGCTTCTTCCTCCTGCTGGCCGCGCTGTGCGGGCTCGTGCTTTATCAGGCGGCCGGCTGGCCGGTTCTGGCGATCGGGATTCCCTCCCTCTACCTCGCCTTCGGCTATACCGGCGGGCCTTTTCCACTCGCCTACAGGGGCATGGGCGAGCTTTTCGTGGTGGTGTTTTTCGGACTTGTGGCGGTGTCCGGCACGGTCTTCGTGCAGACGCTGGAATGGCGTCAGGAAGCGCTCCTGCTGGGAGCCCAGACCGGGCTTTTGTCCGCGGTCCTCATATCCATCAACAACCTGCGGGATCGGGAGGAGGATGAGAGCACCGGCAAGCGGACCCTGGCGGTGCGGCTGGGCCCGAAGCCTGCCCGGCTCATCGTGTGGCTGGAGGTTAAGGCCGCCGCCGTGCTCGGGCTCGGCTGGTTTTTGTTCGGGCAGCCCTGGCTGGTGCTGGCCACGCTACCGCTCTGGACCCTGGGACTGCGCATCATCTGGGGTGCCTTCACGATGCCCGAGGGGAAGGGAATGAACCGCCTGCTCGCGATGTCCGCCTTGCAGCTGGTCGCCTTCGCGGCACTGTTCCACCTGCTCGCGGTGAAGCTCTGAGACGGGGATGGTAACAAGGAATTTGATCTGGTACTGGCACTACCGGCTGAAAAGCCGGAAGAATCTCAACGCGCGCTCCTCCCGCAGGGAATTCGAGGGCGTGCTGCTGCGGGATGCGGAGGGGGGGCACGCCTGCCTCCACCCCTGGCCGGAACTCGGCGACCCGCCGTTGCAGAAGTGCCTGGAGGATCTCGCCGGGGCGCGCCGCTGGCCGATCGTCCGCCGGGCACTGCGTTGCATGGAGATGGACGGGGCGGCGCGCTCGGTACAAGACCCCTTGTTCGAGGAGCTGGATGTGCCCTTGAGCCATGCCACCCTGCCCGTGCGGGACGAGGCGGCGGTGGCGCTCGCGGTGGAAGCAGGCTTCACGGCGGCGAAGCTGAAATGCGGGATCGATCCCGCGGCGGACCGCGCCTTCCTGGAAGCGATGGGCGGAAAACACCCATCCCTGAAATGGCGGCTCGATTTCAACGAAAGCGGGGACGCGGACGAGCTGGCGGAGTGGTTCTCCGCCATGCCCGCGGAAACCAGGAGCCGGATCGAGTTCATCGAGGATCCCTGCGAATTTTCGGAAACGAAATGGAAGGATCTCCACCGCCGGATCCGTGTCCCGCTTGCGGTGGACCGGGAAGCCGCGCCGAACCGCGCGGAGGCGCAGATCATGGTGATCAAGCCCGCGCTGGACGAACCCTGGCTCCTGGCGGAAGCTGCGCTGGAGCGCGGCCAGCGGGTGGTGGTCACGAGTTACATGGATCATCCCTTCGGCCAGTCCTTCGCGGCATGGGAAGCGGGGCGCCTGGCCCTGCAATTCCCCGGCCTCACGGGCATCTGCGGTCTCCAGACGCACCATCTTTTCGAGCCGGATGCCTTCACGGAAGCCCTGGGACCCTGGACTCCGGAGTTCCACCCCGCGCCCGGCAAGGGCCTCGGCTTCGACGATCTGTTGGAGAAGCTGCCATGGAAGCGGATACCTTGATCTCGGGGAGATTCTGGGAGGCGGATTTTCCCGTGTTGGCGGGAGAGTCCGGCCCGGTGCCGGAAGGTATCCCGGGGCTGGTGTATTTCCGCACCTCCGGCAGCACGGGCGAGCCGAAGTGGATCGGCCTGTCCAGGGCCGCGCTGCAGGTCTCCGCCGCGGCGGTGAACCGGCATCTGGACGTGGGGCGGGAGAGCCGCTGGGTGCTGGTCCTGCCGCTGCATCACGTCGGCGGCTTCGGCGTGGCCGCGCGCGCGCGGGAAGCGGGCTGCCGGATGATTTCGTACGAGGGGAAATGGAATGCCCCGCGTTTCGCCGCCTGGCTGGGGGAGCAGGGAGGTTCTCACCTTTCCCTGGTGCCGACGCAGGTGCACGACCTGGTGGCGGCGGGACTGCGCGCCCCGGCTTCCCTGCGCGCCGTGGTGGTCGGCGGCGGCCTGCTCCCGGAGTCCACCGGCAGGGCGGCGCGCGCCCTCGGTTGGCCGGTGCTCGCCAGCTACGGCATGACGGAGGCGGGGTCCCAGGTCGCTACGCAGCGGCCCGAACTACTAGATGAGCCGTATGTCAGCGCGCCGATCGATCTGCTGGATTGCTGGGAAGCGCGCCCGGGGAAGGACGGCCGCATCGAAATCCGCGGCGGCGCCCTTTTCAGCGGAATCCTCAAGCAAGGTGAAGCAGGCTGGAATTACGAGGAGCGTAGTGGCGAATGGTTCGCCACCTCCGACAGCGGGGTCGTGGAAGGCCGCACGCTGCGCGTGACGGGGAGGACGGACGCGCTGGTGAAGATCCTCGGCGAACTCGTTGATCCCCTGGCCGTGGAGGCGGAGATCCTGGATCTTTCGCAGGGCGGGCTCGCCCCAGGCCGCGCGGCGGTGGTGCCGGTGCCGGACCCGCGGGCGGGATGCAGGCTGGTGCTCGTCCACGAAGGTGCCGCGGAAGCCGCGGCAAATGCCGTGGCCGCGTATCACGCGGCGTGCCCCGGTTTCCGCAGGATCGCGGAGGTGACGGCTTTGGCAAATTTGCCGCGCAGCCCGCTGGGCAAGCCTCTCCGCGCGGAACTGGCGCGAATCCTCGCGGCGGAAGGCATTTGAGGATTGCCATTCCGCTGCTGCGGGTAATAGTTCAGGTGTCTTGATAAAAAGACCTTTCCATTTGCCGCCGCGTGGCGGTTTGGCGGAGGCCGGCGGCGGACCGGTTCTCCGTTCCCCGTGATCCGCCAAAGGTTCCCTAACCTCACCCCACCAGACCATGATCCACCGTGCCGAGGACGTCCGAGCCCGCCTTTTCGAAGAAATCCAACACGGTGGAGGAGTCGGGCGAAGGACGAACGGAGCGGGGAAGAAGGCACAGCCGAGCGACTTCGGCCTGCGCGCCCCGAACCAAGCCGTGAAGAACTTCGTGCTGGATACGAACGTGCTCCTGCATGACCCCGCCTGCCTGACCCGCTTCACGGACAACCACATCTGCCTGCCGGTGGACGTGCTCGCGGAGCTCGACCGCTTCAAGACCGAGCAGAGCGAGCGCGGCGCGAACGCCCGCAAGGTGCACCGCATGCTCACGGAGATGTTTTCCTGCGCGCGGAAGGTGACCAGCGGCGTGCCCACGGAGGGCGGCGGCAGCATCCGCCTGGTGATCTACGATCCCGCCCTCTGCACCAAGAATTCCGACATCCTCACGCGCTTCCACCGGATCTTCCCGGACAAGGAGCGCGTGGATCACCGCATCCTCGCATGCACCCTGCTGCTGATGAGCCACAACCAGGCTCCCGTGGTGCTGGTGACGAAGGACCTGAACATGCAGCTCAAGGCCCGCGCCGTGGGCATCGATTGCCAGGACTACCTCAACGACAAGGTGGATCCGCGCGAAGTCTCCAGCTACGACGTCCGCCGTATCGAGGTGGAGGCTTCGGAACTGCAGCGTTTCGCGAGCTCCGGCGAGATCGCCCTCGGCCCCGAGCGCCGCCCGGACGTGGTGGTGAACCAGTATGTGCTGCTGGAAGCCGGGGAAAAGCAGACCATGCCCGCGCGCATGGCCGGGGACGGCCGCCTGGTGCGGCTCCAGATTCCGGAGGCGCTCAAGATCCAGGACGGCACCGCCCTGAAGCCGATGAACCTGGGCCAGCGTTGCCTGATCGACGCGCTGCTCAATCCGGACATCTCCCTGGTCACCTGCTTCGGCCAGGCCGGCACCGGCAAGACCCTGATCGCGGTGGCCGCTGGCCTGCACGAAATGTTCAACCGCCGTTACAACGGTTTGACCGTGAGCCGCCCCGTGGTGGCCATGGGAGATCAGCTCGGCTTCCTGCCCGGAACCCTGGATGAAAAAATGCGGCCCTGGCTCCAGCCGATCCACGATGCGCTGGACCTGCTCATGCGCCCGGCGGCCCCGCTCGGGCCCCGGCGCAAGCAGCCGAAGAAGGAGGGCGGGGCGGAAAGCGGCGGCCCGGCCAAGAAACCCTGGGAACACCTCATGGAGCAGGGCGTCATCGAGGTGGAGGCCCTCTGCTACATCCGCGGGCGCTCGATCCCGAACCGTTTCTTCGTGCTGGATGAAGCCCAGCAGCTCACCCCGCAGGAGGCGAAGACGGTGGTCACCCGCATGTCCCGCGGCTCGAAGCTGGTCCTCGTGGGGGATCCCGCCCAGATCGACAACCCGTACGTGGACAGCCGCAGCAACGGCCTGGTTTACACCCGGAACCGCCTGAAGGGCCTGCCTTTCGTCGCCCACGTCTCCCTCAGCCGGGGCGAGCGCTCGGAACTGGCGGATGCGGGCGCACAGTTGATGTAGAATCGCTTCCAGAGCACCGGGGCGCGGCAAGCAGCCGCACCCCAGTTGACAGCGATCGGGCTCCGGCGTTTACTCGCTCCAGATGTTTTCCTGGTTCCGCGGCTGCCTGGTTCTCGCCCCGCTCCTCTTGCCCGGTTGCGGGGCCTTCCAGCATGGGAACGGCTGGCGGGACGCCCTGGCCGCGCAGACCGCGCAGCTCGGCTACCGGAATTGGATCGTGGTCGCGGAGGCCTCCTTCCCCGCCCACAGCCGCCCGGGAGTCCGCCAGATCAACGCCACCGAGGAAATCCCCGCCGTGGTGGACGAAGTCCTGCGCACGCTGGAGCAGACGGAGCACGTCAGCCCGCGGATCTACATCTCCCGGGAAATGCGCGTGGTGGAAAACGACTACGCCCCGGGCATCGAGGAATTCCGCGCGAAATTGGATACCGCGTTGCATGCCCACGAGACCACCGAGCTGGAGCAGCAATCCCTGCTGACCCTGATGGAGGATACCACCAAGAGCTTCGAGGTCCTGGTGATCCGCACCACCACGGCGCTGCCCTACACCAGCGTCTTCATGGAATTGCAGCCCGGCTACTGGAATGCCGATTCCGAGGCCCGCTTGCGCGAGCAGATCGAGCGCCAGCGCATGGAAAAGCTGGCCCGCCCGGTCCCCTGAGGGCAGCTTTTCCCCGCAGATGAACAAGACCGAGGAAATCCGGATCGAGCGCGAATCCGCCTGGATCGGCGATGCGGTGCTGGCCCTTTTCGCCCGCACCTGGGTGCTCCGCGAACGGGGCGCGATGGATGGCGAATGGTTCACCCGCCTGACTTCGAACGATTTCCTGAGCGCCTTCGGCGCGCCCACCGCCGTGGAGGCGAAGATCGGCCGGATCTACCGCGAGCAGGGCCTGGAAGCCGCCTTCGCCTGGATGGATACGGAATTCATCCCCCTTTTCCGCAGGCAGATGGCGAAGAGGTGAGGATGCCCGCCGCTTCAGCCCATTTCTTTCATCGGACTGGCCAGATGGTCCGGGATGGTTTATAGCTCGCCGCCATGCCGACCGATTACCTCGACCCATCGGGCCTCCTGGAAAACGGGGGGCCGATCCTGTGGCTCCAGGCGGCGCTCGCGTTTTTCGGGGCGGTTTTCGTGGTCGAGCGGCTGTTTTTCTTCCACCGCGCGCGGATCAACGTGGGGGACCTGCTGGTCGGCCTGTCGAATCACGTCCGCCGGAAAGCCTATGCGGAAGCGATGCACGAGGCGGCGCGCGCGCCCGGCCCGGTAGCCCGCGTGGCGCATTCCGTGCTGCTCCGCCACGGCATGGAGCGCCCGGACCTGCGGGATATCGCGCAGGAGGCCGGGCAACTGGAAGTGCCGCGGATCGAGAAAAACCTGCGGGCGATCCTGGCGGTCGCGCTGCTGGCCCCGCTCACGGGGATGCTGGGCACGGTGCTAGGCCTGGCGGAAACCTTCCAGCGCATGAGCGAGCGCGGCGGCTTCGCCGGTCCCGGGGAGGTCATTTCGGGGGTCCAGGCCGCGCTGGTGACGACCGCGGTGGGGCTGACCATCGCGATCCCGGCCTATCTTTTCTACCTCTACTTCCTGGGCCGGGCGAAGCGGCTCTTCCACCGCATCGAGCGCACCGGCATCGAGATGGTGAACATGATCTGCGACGCGCGGGCGGATACCGGCATCGTCTCGATGCGGGACGAACTGGAAGCCCGCCGGCGCGAGGAGCGGAAGAAATGAAGCTCGAATCGACGCTGCCGGAGTCTCCCGGTTTCCTGATCGTGGTCCCCGCCATCAATCTGGTGGCGCTGTTGATGGTGTTTTTCCTGCCCTCGCTTTTCAGCCAGTCCGGGGTGGCGGTGGAGCTGCCCGTCTCGCGCTTCCAGCTCGACCGGCAGGCGGGGCAGGCGGTGGTCACCGTTACGGCGGGGGATCCGCCGGTCTATTGGCTGGAGCGGCAGCAGCTCACCTGGAGCCGCCTCTCGGAGCAGCTGGATATGCGGCGGCAGGCGGATTCTTCCCCGGCGAGCACGGTGCTCCTGCGCGTGGACAAGGGCGTGGACGTGGAGACCCAGCGCGCCGTGGCGGAAATGGCGCTGCAAAAAGGCTTCCGGGTGCTTTTGCTAGGCCAGCCGGAAAATGCGGCGGAACCAGCCGCCGCCGGAGCCCGCTAGCCATGTTCGCCGGACGTTCCAAACGCAGCAGCCGGGACCGCGATTGCGGCCTGGTTTTCCAATGGCGACTGCCGGTGGGGAATCACTGGCGCTTCATCGCCGCCCTTTGCACCGTGGCGGTGCTCGGAGCCGGGCTGGCCGCCGCCGTGCGGGTGCGCGCCGGCGCGGTGGTCCGCCAGCCGGAGCGCCGCGGCTCCCTGGTGCTGATCCCGCGAGGGGAGGAGTGGCGGGCCTTGGAAATGCTGGCCCTGGAAGCCGGCCCCATGCCCCTGCGGCCATCCCCCTCCGGCGATCCCGCGGTGGAGCCGCTCATCGAGGCGAGCATGGCGGCCGGGATGTCGCCGGGCTACCGCTACCGGCCTTCTTTCCAGCCCGTCGAGGTCACGCGGGACCGGACTACCGGGCGACGGGGCGAGGCTGCCGCCGTGCTCCCGCCCCTCCCGGAGCCGGAGCCGCCCTCCGCGGCTCCGCCGCTGCCGGAGCGCCTGCAGCCGGTGGCGCTGGCCTCCGGGCCGCTGCGGATCGTTCCCCCCGCCGGACCGGTTCCACCCGGGCTGGCCCACGGCAGCCGCTACCTGCTCGCCTACGGCAGGGATGGCCGCGTGACCCGAGCCGCCGTGCTCTTTTCCGCCAAGGAAGCCGGGAATGCAGGGGTCGAAGCCTGGCTGCGGCAGCTCCGGGTGGAAGGCGGCGAGAAGGAAGGCGGCTGGACCGCCGTGGAAATCTCCAGCGACGGATCATGATCGAACTCTCCCTCACCGAACTCGCAGCCTGGAGCATCGGCGGCTCGATGGTCGCCATCGCCCTGTTCGTGTGGATTTCCCGCTGGTCGAACCGCAATGCCGAACGCCGTTCCCTGCGCCGCCGCGTCTCCTGCCGCCTCTGCCTGCTCGTGCTTGAAGACGAAGGGAGAGGCCGTATTTTCCACTGCCCCCACTGCGGTGCCGCGAACGAAAGGGGGCGGAACCGCAGCCTTGGATGAGGCTTGCCACCCATCCCGGCAGCATCTAAGGACGCCGGGATTCCCCGTTACGCCCCGTTACACCACATGAGCGAAAGAAGAGTCGTCATCACCGGCATCGGCTGCGTCAGCCCCCTTGGCAATGATCTGAAGTCCACCTGGGAGGGCATGAAAGCCGGTCGCAGCGGGATCGGACGCATCACCCAGCTCGATCCGGAGCCGTACGAGTGCAAGATCGCCGGGGAGGTGAAGGATTTTTCGCCGGACCAGTATTTCCGGGTGCCGAAGGACTCCCGCCGCTCGGACCGCTACGTGCAGTTCGCCGTGGCCGCCTCCAAGATGGCGATGGAGGACAGCGGCATCGACGTGGAGGCGGTGGACCGCCGCCGCTTCGGCGTGATGGTCGGCAGCGGCATCGGCGGCCTGGGCACCCTGGAGCGGGAGCACGAGGTCTGCCTGACGAAGGGGCCGAAGCGCGTGTCCCCCTTCACGATCCCGATGATGATCTCGAACATCGCCAGCGGCATCATCTCCATGGAATACGGCCTCTACGGGCCGAACATGGTGATCGTGACCGCCTGCGCGACTTCCAACCACAATATCGGCGAGGCCTGGCGCATGATCAAATTCGGCGATGCCGACGCCTTCCTCTGCGGCGGTGCGGAAGCGACCATCCTGCCGATGGGTCTCGCGGGCTTCGCGAACATGAAGGCCCTGAGCACCCGCAACGACGAGCCGGAAAAGGCCTCCCGCCCCTTCGATCGGGACCGCGACGGCTTCGTGATGGGCGAGGGTGCCGGCGTCGTCGTGATCGAGGAACTGGAGCACGCGCGGAAACGCGGCGCGAAGATTTATGCCGAACTCGTCGGCTACGGCGTGAGCGCGGATGCCCACCACCTCAGCGCGCCCTCCCCGGACGGCAGCGGCCCGGCCTACGCCATCGGCATGGCGCTCAAGCACGCGAAGCTGAATCCGGAGGATGTCGATTACCTCAATGCCCACGCCACCTCCACCGGCCTGGGAGACATCGCGGAAACCCGCGCGATCAAGCTCGCCTTCGGCGATCACGCGAAAGAGGGCCTGATGGTCAGCTCCACCAAGTCCATGACCGGCCACATGCTCGGTGCGGCCGGCGGCATCGAGCTCGTCGCCTCCGTCATGTCCATCGTGGACAATACCGTCCCGCCCACCATCAACGTGGAGAACCAGGACCCCGAGTGCGATCTGGACGTGGTGCCGAACACCGCCCGCGAGACCAAGGTGGACGTGGCCTTGAGCAACAGCTTCGGCTTCGGCGGGCACAATGCCTCCCTGCTGGTGAAGCGCTTCGCCTGATCGTCCGATGGAAAGCCCCTGCCACGTTCATCGCTCGCAGGTGGCCTTCGGCGATACCGATTGCAGCGGCTGGATCCATTTCCCGAAGATCTTCCGCCACGTCGAGGAGGCGGAGCACGCTTTTCTGGAAGCGCGCGGGATCACGATCATCGACCGCGAATCCGGCGGCTGGCCGCGCGTGCACGTCTCCTGCGATTTCAAGCGCCCCCTCCGCTTCGGCGACCGGATCGAAGTCCAGCTCGGCATCGAAAGGATCGGCGCGGCCTCGGTGAACTGGATCTTCGAGGTTTACAAGGAAGGGGAGCTATGCGCCTCGGGGAAAATCGTTTCCGTGCGGGTGGACAAGGAGGGGAAGCCCGCGGTGATCGACGAGGAGACGCGGGTGAAGCTGGGCGAGAGGTCCTGAAATCGTCTGCGGCGCAGCCGTCTTGGTGTGCGGCGGGCACATCGCCTTTTTCGGGGGGGCGTCAGAGCGGGGAGAATAACGCCTGCCGCCGGACAGCTAACAAAAGCCCCCTGCAAAAGCGGCTAGCCGCCCCAGCCTCCTCAGCCCCCCGTGCGCGGCGGGCGCTTCTTCGTGGAGGGGGCAGTGCTTTCCCCGTTCGGCTCGACCACCCGGCCGCGGGCCTGCTTCATGCGTTCCAGCTCGGCCTGTTTCTCGACCATGCGCTCCATGAAGCTCTTGCCGCTGCCGCCGGCCTTGGCTTTGAGCTCGGGTTCCGGCATGCGGTTGCTGATCCAGGTCTGCGCGATGGAGAAAATGTTCGAGGTCGTCCAGTAGAGCGCCAGCGCGGCGGCGAAGTTGTAGCAGATGAAGAGGAAGAAGAAGGGCATCAGCTTGATGATCATCATCTGCGTCTTGTCCCCGCCGGTATTCGGCATCATCGCCATCTGGGCGAAGCTGGTAATGGCCATCACGATCGGCAGCGGGTTGATCGGCAGGCCCAGCATGTGGGTTACCGTGTCCGGCTGGGAGAGATCGTTCACCCACAGGAAGCTCTGCCCGCGCATTTCCACCGCGTGCAGGAGCATCGAGTAGAAGCCGAAGAAGATCGGGAGCTGGGCGAACATCGGCAGGCAGCCGCCGAGGGGATTGATGCCGTACTTGCGGTACAAGCCCATCATCTCCGTGTTCATCTTCTGCGGGTCGTCCGGGTATTTCTCCCGCAGCTTGTCCATCTCCGGCTTGAGCTTGGACATCCGCTTCATCGTGCGGTTGGAGCGGTTGTAGAGCGGCCAGATCGCCAGGCGCAGAACGATGGTCAGAACGATCACGGCGAGACCCCAGGACCACTTGCCGGAGATCTTGTCCACCCCGGCGTGGATCCACCACAGGGAGGTATTCATGAAGCGGCTGAAGGGGCTGAAGAAGCCGTAGTTCATCAGCGTGCCCCATTCTCCGCCCCACTCGTCTTCCATCTTCCGCAGCACCCGGTTCTGCTTCGGCCCGGCGAAGACCTGGTAGGTGAGGGTGCGCTGCTCGCCGGGGGAGAGCGTGGCGGCCGGAAGCCGCAGCCCGGCGCGGATGACCTTCACGGGAGTGCTGTCCGGCTTGAGGGTCAGGTTTCCCACCTTCGCCCATACTTCGGATTCGCCCGGCTCCATGGGCCGGACCACCGTGGCGAAAAACTGGTTCGCCACCCCGGCGAAGACTCCCTTGTCCAGCGGCTCGGTGATCATGGAGCGCTCCTTCTTGAGTCCGAACCAACCCTTCGCGAATTCGGATGAGGCGTGGAAAGAGAAGCTGCGGTCGTCATTCACCACGAAGCCGGTCTGCTCCGGGCGCTCCACCAGGTCCAGCGGCGCGGCCGTGCCCAGGAAGAGGCTGTAGGCCTCCAGGTTCACCTGCTCCTGCTTGCCGTTTTCGAGCTGCAGCTTGAAGTCGAGGAGGTACGGGCTGCCGGGCTTGCCGCTCTCGATCAGCGACCATGTTTTCTTCGCCCACAGGCCGGAGGGGAGCTGGCCGCGGAACACCACCGACTTCGCGTCCTGGGAGACCACGGTGTAATTCGCCGTTTCCAGGCGGTCGGCGCCGTCGGCGATCGCCCCGATGGGGCTGGAGCCGTGGCGGTTCATCGTCACCGGGCCCAGCAGGCCGTCGGTCTGGTTCTTCAGCTTGGCCTCTTTCAGGCCGCCGCCCACGGAGCTGAAGGTGAAGACCGTCTCCTCCGTTTCCAGGGTCACCAGGGTGTCCACCATTTGCTCCACGGGCGGGACCTCGCTCAGGGAGCCCGGCTTTTCCGCCGGGGCTTCCGCTTCCTTGGCAGGTGCCGCGGCCTGCTCCGTGGCGGCGCGCTGGCGCTGCTCTTCCCGCAGCACCTTGGCGTTTTTCTGGCCGTAGTGGAGATTCACCGCCAGCAGGACGCTGCAGATGATAACGACGATCCAAGTCTTTCGGTCGTACATGGGGAATGTGGAAAAATGAAAAGTCCCGCTTCAGGTGCCGTGCCCGGCGGGACGGCCGGGGGAGCTGGTTTTCTCGCCCGGTCCCGGCGGGACGGGGTCATAACCACAGCCCCCCCAGGGATGACAGCGGAAAATCCGGCGGATACCGAGCCAGGAGCCTTTCAGCGAGCCGTGGGCCTCCACCGCCTGCAGGAAATAGTTCGAGCAGCTCGGCTGGAAACGGCAGCCGGAGTTCGGCCCGCCCAGCGCCTTGAGCACGGGATTGAGGAAGCGCTGGTAAAAGCGGATGAGCAACCGGATGAGGAATTTCATCGGAATGCCGGGCGGGTAACGCGCGGAGGCAGGTGCAGGAAGTAGCAGCAGTGCCGTGTTTCGCAGGGGGAATCTTCCATACGTTTCACACTTGGCATGCTCACTTTCCCCCGCCGAAAAGCCCGAGCCTCTTCACCTGCTTCAGCCAGTCCGCCTCCAGCTCGGCGAAGCTGGCCTGGGCGGCCCCGGGGCGGGGGATGGCGACCAGCAGCCGCTTCGGGTCCGCCAGCAGGTGGCCGTGGCGCTGGACGATCGCGCGCAGCCGGCGGCGCAGCAGGTTCCGGTCATGCGCCTTGCCGAGCTTCCTCGTGGTGATGAAACCGGTCATCAGGTGCGGCAGGCTGGCATCGGCCAGGGTGCTTACAACGAGAAAACGGCCGGCTTTCGCCTGGCCGTCCGTTCGCACGCGGAGGAAATCCGCGCGTTTCGACATGCTCTGCTTCCGCGGGAGGCGCATGGGCCGGGCGCGGCAGGCAGCGGGGATCACACCCCGTGCTGGGTCGTGTGGCGGGCGTATTGCAGTTCGGCACCCTTGGGAATCAGGCGCTTGCGGCCTTTCTGGCGGCGGCGCTTGATGATGTCGCGGCCGGCCTTGGTCGCCATGCGGGCGCGGAATCCGTGCTGGCGCTTGCGGGTACGCTTGGAAGGTTGATAGGTGCGTTTCATGGCGTGAGAAAAAAGAATCGGAAATTCGCGGCCCGGGCGGTCCGGCGCGGGCGGGCACTCTAGGGGGCGACCTCCCCTTGTCAATCCGTCAGTCGCCCCAATTTTCCAAAAAAATCAGCGGTAGACGAGAAATCCATGTTCCCTTGGCGCAAAGCATGCAAGGCTTGCCCGACATGAGCCTGCCAGAAGCCGCGGACCCCAGCCCGTCATCCCTGACGGTTGCCGACACCCCTCGCGTGGAAACGGCGACGATCGAGGACCTGCCATCGCTGGTGGAACTGACGATGGAGCTTTTCCGTCTCCAAGGCGACTTCGAGCCCGATCCGGTGGCGCAGGAGCGCGGGCTGGCGCTGATCCTGGAACAACCGGCACGCGGGCGGATTTTCGTCGTCCGCAACGGCCACCAGACCGTCGGCATGGTCAACCTGCTGTTCACCATTTCCACCGCCATGGGCGGCTTCGTGATCCTCATGGAAGATGTCGTCATCCACCC
>CBFGVD010000015.1:0-15974 GCA_965651965.1 uncultured Verrucomicrobiaceae bacterium
GCGGAATGGGAGCGTGGTCGCCGCGTACAAAAGTACGGACGGGGAGAATTGGATCGAAATCGGCAGCCTCAGGGCGGATTTCCCGCCGACCTGCTACTTCGGACTGGCGGTCGCGGGCGGAAGCCCGGACTTGCCGAGCAAGGCCCGCTTTAGCAATGTAAGCATCGCGCCTTGATCCGCTGCCGCCATTTCCTCCTCGTGCTTGCGATCCTCGCCGTCTCTTGCGGGGAGCGCGAGAAGGCGGGCAAGGCTGACACCAAGCCGCCCGTCCCCGGGACCGCCCGCGGCAAGGAGCGCGAACGTCCCCGGGAAGATGACCCCGCCCCGGATGCCAAGGCCGGCTTGCGCGCGAGCCTGGACCTCGCCCTGGGAGAGGGGGACTCCGCGGCGAGGGAGAAGGCGCTGGAGCGCGTGGCCTGGGACGGACTCGACGTGGACCCCGCGCTCGCGAGGGAGGCTTATGTCGCCCTGGAGCCGGACAGCCGGGCCGCACGCCGTCTCACGGCGCACTTCGCCGGGCGTCTGGCGGATACCGATCCGGAACAAGCGATCGAATGGGCGAGCGGCCTGGAACCCGCGCTGGAACGCGCGGAAGCCTTCGGCCGCATCGGCGTGGTGATTTCCGCAAAGGATCCGGAGAGGGGGGCCGCGCTGGTGATGGCTGAAATGCCGGCCGGGACGCCCCGGGATCGCGCGGTGGTGCAAGTGGCGCAGCGCTGGGCGGAAACCGCCCCGGAAGAAGCCGCCGCCTGGATCTCCGCCCAGCCCGGAGGTGCTGCCCGCGGCACGGGCCTGCGGGAGATCGCTCTGCGCTGGTCCGCCGCGGATTTCGGCGGTTTCGCCCGATGGATAGAATCCCGCGAAGAAGGAAAAGCCCGGCTGGAAGCCTTGCTCGCCGCCGCGGCGGCCTTGAGGGAGGAAAGCCCCGCCGCCCGCGAGGCGAAGCTCGGCGAATTCGGCGATGCCGGAATCCGCAGCAAGCTGGAAAACCTGCTGGCACAACAGCCGCCTCCGGTGCATGATACCAAGTAAGCGTGGACACTTACCTCTGCCCCGGATGTGACCAGGAGGTGCCGGTCGGCTCGTGCGGCTGCCCGAGGTGCAATCCGCCCTCGAAGCGCCGCAAGCGGACCCGGGCGGCTGCCCACGGCCGCGGCCGCAAACAGACCGGCTATCCGGACGGCCTGGATTTGCCGGACGATGACTTCGATTACGACGCCTACATCGCCCGCGAATTCGGCCAGAAACCGCACCGGCGCATCGGCATCGCCTGGTACTGGTGGCTTACCGGCGCGGTTCTGCTGGGCATTTTCGCCGCCGGGGTGGCCGGCCTGCTAGGCTGAGATCCCGCGTGCGGGGCCCCCGGCCCGTTTGGAGGGTCCGGGTAGCAAAGGCCGGGCTCACTCCGCCGTCAGTTCCTTGCGCAGCGGGCCCGGGCGATTGGTGGTGATATGATTCACCCCGTGGCCGATCATCCGGCGCGCCAGCGCGGGATCGTCCACGGTCCAGGAGGTCAATAGCAGGCCCTTGCCCTTCAGTTCGGCCAGCCACTCCTTCGTGACCGGGGATTGTGCCTTGAAGTGGAAACCCTGCGCGCCGGTGGCATCCAGCCGCGCACGGTAGGCCGCGGCCTTGTCCGCCACGTCGAATTCCTTCAGGTCGGAAATCCAGTGCGCTTGGTACTGCGGCATTTTCGCACGGCTGGCCGTGATGACCTCGTCCTTGAAGGAGATGATGACGACGCGCGCGGGATCGGCCTTCTTTTCCTCCAGGATCCGGCGGATCGGCTCCACGGTCTCCGCTCCGGATTTCACTTCGATGAAGAATTTTTTCCCCGGCGGCAGCAGGTCCAGCACCTCGCCCAGCAGGGGCATGGTCTCGCCCTTGTAGCGGCTGTCCTTCCACGCGCCCACGTCCAGCTTGGAAAGCGTCGCCCACGGTGTATCCGCGACCGTCAGCTTCTCCCCGGCCACGCGTTTGGTATCGTAGTCGTGGATGCACACCACCTTGCCGTCCGAGCTGAGGTGGAAGTCGCCTTCGATCGCATCCGCCCCTTCCTCCCAGGCCAGCTTGAAGGCGGCCAGGGTATTCTCCGGTGCCGCGTGGGAGGCGCCGCGGTGGGCCACGAGCAGCGGAAGATCGGCGGCGGAAAGGGTGGACACGGCGGCAAGACAAGTGAAGAGCAGGGCTTTCATCGTAAGGATCGTGGCAGGAAGCAAGGGCGACCTCGCCCATGTCCCGAACGGGCGGGCGAGTCCCGCTTTGTCACGGAAACGCCAGTTTCCCGCCCCCGGCGGCCGGCGGCGGCATTCCCGCTTGGCAGGGAGATAGCCTCCCGCTCAACTCTGGCTCCGATGACATCCCCCGCGGTGGAGATAGAGCATTTGCGCAAGCGCTACGGTGCCTACGAGGCGCTGGCGGGCGTGGCCCTGAGCGTGCCGCGCGGCGTGGTCTTCGGCCTGCTGGGGCCGAACGGAGCGGGCAAGAGCACGCTGGTGAAATCCCTGCTTACCATCGTGCGGCCCACGGAATGCCGCGGCAGCATGCTCGGGGCGGCCATCGGTCACCGCGGCACGCTGGCGAAGACGGGCTACCTGCCGGAGCACGCGCGCTTCCCGGAATACCTCACCGGTCGTGAAGTGGTGGCCTACTCCGCGGGCATGGCACGGCTTTCCCCGCGCGGCAGCAAGGGACGCATCGAGCGCCTGCTGGAGACCGTGGGCATGAAGGAATGGGCCGGGAAGAAGCTGGGCACCTACTCGAAAGGCATGCGCCAGCGCATCGGCCTGGCCCAGGCGCTGGTCAACGAGCCGGAGATCGTCTTCCTGGACGAGCCGACGGACGGCGTGGACCCGGAAGGCCGCATCGAGATCCGCCGCATGATCGAGGACATGCGGGCGGAAGGCCGCACGGTTTTCGTGAACAGCCACCTGCTGGGAGAGGTGGAGCAAGTGGCGGACGAGGTGGCGATCCTATCCCGCGGCCGGGTGATCCGCTCCGGCCAGGTGCGGGAGCTGACCTCCGCGGGCCGGAAATTTGAAATCCGCACCCTGGGGCCCGTGCCTCCGGAACTGCGCTCTCGCCTGGAAAGCTCGGGCCTGGAGGTCGCGGGGGACCGCGTGGGCGTGCCCGCGGCGGATGCCACGGAGGTCCAGCCGGTGCTGGACGCCCTGCGGCAGGCCGGACTCGTCATCCGGGAGCTGAAGGAAGCACGGCAATCCCTGGAGGAGCTTTTCCTCTCGGCCGTGCAAGAAGCCCGCGACGGGGAAGGAGGCCGGCCATGATCCGGGAAGCCCTTACCATCCTGTGGGATTCCTTCCGGCTTCTGCAGGCGAAGAAGCTCTTCTGGATCGCGCTCGGCATCTCGATGCTGGTGGCGCTGGTGTATGCCTCGATCGGCTTCGACCAGAAGGGGATGACCCTGTTCTTCGGCGCGAAGAGCTTTGCCAACCCGCTGCTGCGGGAAGGCAGGCCGGAGGCAGCCACCTTCTACACCATGCTCTTCACGGATGTCATCGTCCGTTACTGGCTGGCATGGTTCGCGGTGGCACTGGCCCTGCTATCCACCGCCAGCATCTTCCCGGATTTCATCGCGGAAGGTTCCATCGGTATCTCTCTGTCCAAGCCGGTGAGCCGGTTGCGGCTGTTCCTGCTGAAGTACTTCGGCGGGTTGCTCTTCGTGGCGCTCCAGGTCTCGCTCTTCACGGTGATCGTGTTCTTCGCGCTCGGAATCCGGGTGGGGGAGTGGAATTTCAGCGTCTTCTGGGCGGTGCCGGTCATCACCTTCGTTTTCAGCCTGCTGCACTCGGTTTCCGTGTGGATCGGCGTGTGGACGAAATCCACGCTCTTCGCGCTGCTGGCGGCGGGGCTGATGTGGGGCACCGCGCTGCTGGCGCAATGGACGGAGGACTTCATGTACCAGACCGCCCACTTCGCCCCGGAGGCGGGCATGAACATCGATTTCGAATCCGGCACGGTCACCCAGGGCGAGACGAAGGAGAAAAACGCCGCCGCCATCTCCATGCACGAGACAGCCAAGGCGGTGGTGACCCCGCTGCCTAAGACCCGCGATTGCACGCTCTATCTGAAGCGCCTGATCCGCATGGAAGAGCGGAAATCGCTGCTCTCCGGCATCACCCTGGACATGCTGCTCCAGGGCAAGCTCCCGGATGCGAGGACGGCCGGCGCGGTGAAGCACATGGAGGAACGGCATTCCTTCTGGTATGTCTTCGGCACCTCCGCGGTTTTCGAAGCCGTCATGCTGGGGCTGGGGGCATGGATTTTCTGCCGCAGGGACTATTGATGCCGGGCGGAGCTACCGTTCCTCCGCCCTCAATCTGAGGAAGCCCTTCGTTTCACCCCCTGCGGGTGTCGCGGAGACCCGGCCGTCCGGCGCGACGTTGATCCGGGCGGCGGGCACGGGCTGCCACTCCGCCAGATCGCCGGATTCCTCCGGCACCAGTTCCGCGAAGCGCAGGCCCGCGGGGTCCGGCAGCCAGCTCAGGCTCGCGCCCGGTGCGAAGCTCCCGGCGAAGGGGCTGCCGGGACTCCCCGGCGGCGTGCCCAGCACGTATTCCGCCAGATTCGGGATGCCGTCGCCATCCGGGTCCGC
Organism: uncultured Verrucomicrobiaceae bacterium; assembly: GCA_965651965.1. GTDB lineage: Bacteria > Verrucomicrobiota > Verrucomicrobiia > Verrucomicrobiales > Akkermansiaceae > Haloferula. The sequence goes on from CBFGVD010000015.1 coordinate 4,613, forward strand.
CTCCATCCCGGAGCCGTCCAGCCCGGCGGCGGCGATCCAATCGAGATACGGCTGGTCCGGGTTCAGCCCCAGCACGTTCCGCAGGATTTCCTCGTCCGTGAATTCCGGGATCGTGCGGCCCGTGGCGGCATTCAGCGCCCGGATGATCTCGTTCGCGATGTAGGCTTGCGCCACGGTGGAGGCGTGGAAGCCGTCCTTGCAAAAAACCTGCGTGGGCGGGTTCTCCGCGCTGCCGGAGAGGGTGAAAAGCGTCCCTTTCACATGGAAGGGCGTCTGGTCGAAGACCCGGTCCGTCAACAGATCGATCCGCGCCACCGTCGGCGGGAAAGGACGCTCCGCGGCCCAGTCCACGATGCGGCGGTTGAAGGCGGCGATCTTGGCCCGCGTGGCGGCCTGCTTCGCCGGATCGTTGTATGTTCCGGAAATCTGCGGCGTGGCTCCCACGTCCGGCAGAGTGCAGACCACGATCTTCGGCCGGGCGGAGGGGCCGCGGCTGTTATTCGCCCAAGCGTAGATGTAATTCAGCCGGTTGAGCAGGTTGTCGAAGAAGTTCGCCGGTTCGGTGCCGTTGAAGAGATCGTTGTAATCCTGCTTCAGATCGTTCGCGCCGATCAGGATGACGATGGCCTGCGTGAACAAGACCTCGTCCTCCAATTTCTCCTTGGTGATGGAGTAGAGCGGCCCCAGCGGGTCGGAACCGGGATTCCCGGCGAGGAGATTGACCCAGTTACCGGTGGTGAAGCCGGGTATGCCGAAATTCAGCCGGTGGCCGGCATTGCGCAAGTCCAGGTAGGAGCCGCCGGTGGATTCCCAGGTGCCGAGCGTGACATCCGTAGCCCGGAAGAGGCGGAAAAGCTCCGTCCAGTTCCGGGTATTGGCATTGGTCGGTTGCGAATCGGGAGCGGAGAAGGTGATTTCAAACGCATACTCTTCCGTCATGCTGTCTCCGATGGCCAGGATCCTCAGGGGATTGGCGGCCTCGGCCTGCGGGACACCGAGCAAAAGCACCAGCGCCGCGGCCCGGATCAAGCGGGGTGACGTCATCGATATGCGGGAACCTTCCTTTCCAACGGGGGGAGGCCGCCGACGGGGCAAGCTAGCGCGGAAACCCGCCTTGCCAAGGGGAGACCGGGACAAACAGCACCGGTCAGGCCGTCTTCACCTTGTCCCACTCCGCGGTCCAGAGAGGCAGCTTGTCGCCCAGGTCGCCGATCGGCTCGCATTTCGCGAAAAGTTCCGCGGGCGGGAAGAGCAGCGGGCTGCCGCGGAAATCCTCGCTGAGGTGCGGGTAAGCGGCGGAATTCGGCGCGCGGTAGCCGATCCACTCCATGTTTTCCGCGGCCACGGCGGCATCGGACAGGTGGTTGATGAATGCGTGCGCCAGATCGATCTCCTTCGCGTCCTTCGGGATGCACAGGTCGTCGCAGGGGAAGGAGGTGCCTTCCTGCGGGATGAAGATCCGCATGTCGTCGTTTTCCTCGCTGGCCTGGATGAGATCGCCGGCGTAGCCGTGGACGAGGTAGAATTCCCCGGAGGCGATGCCGCTTTTGTACTGCTCGTTCTCGAATTTCGCGATGTTGCCTTTCCAGCGGATCGCGACGTCCCGCGCGGCGGCGAGCTGGGCTGGATCGGTTGAATTCAGCGAATGGCCCAGGAATTTCAGCGCCGCGCCGAGCACCTCCCGCATGTCGTCCAGCAGGGTGATGCGGCCCTTCAGGTCCGCGCGGTCCAGCATCCCCCAGGATGGCACCGGGTCCTTCACCTTGGAGTTCAGGTAGCACAGGCAGGTGGGGGCCAGCATGTAGGGCACGGAAACCTTCATCTCCGGGTCCAGGGCCTTGGAGAGGTATTCCGTATCGATGTTCTTGAGATTCGGAATCTTCGCCGGGTCCAGCGGCAGGAGCATGTCCTTCCGCTTGAGCGCCTGTACGGCGTAGGACGAGGGGATCAGCACGTCGTAGCCCGTGGCACCGGATTCCAGCTTCGCGATCATCGCTTCGTTCGAGTCGAAGGTGTCGATGACCACGGTGCAGCCGTGTGCCTTTTCAAAGCTCTTCTTGGCTTCCTCGCTCAGGTAGTCCACCCAAGTGAAGACGGTGAGGGTCTTTTTCTCCCCGGACTTCTTGCAAGCGGGGAGGGTGCCCGCGGCAAGCGCGGCGGCGGAGGAGGCGAGGAAATGACGGCGTTTCATGGCGGTACGGGGAGGAAACCAGTTATCCCCGATCTTTCAATCTTCAAACGGTCCGGAGAGCATGCTTGTGAAGTAGTCCGCCCGGGCTCCGGGCGGAGGGAGCGGTCTGCGGGTGTCGTCCTATCGGCGGCATGGTCCTCCGCGTTCTCGCGAACGCGCCTACGCCTCCGAAAGATCGCAGGGGCGGTGGCGCCACCGCGAAAGGCAGCCCGCCCTGAGCCCGGGAGACTACGATGATCCCGCCGCCGGCCGGGTCAGCCTCTGGGACACCGCCACCACCGCGAAGGTCGCGATCAGCATGAGCGAGGACAGCGCGTTGATGACCGGCAGCTCCCTGCTCTTTTTGATCATGGAGTACACCAGCGTCGGCAGCGTGTCCGAGCCGGGCCCTTTCACGAAGTAAGTGATCACGTAGTCATCGATGGACAGCGTGAAAGCCAGCAGTCCTCCCGCGAAGATGCCGGGCGCGAGCAGGGGCAGGGTCACCTTCAGGAAGGCCTGCAGTTTCGTGGCACCCAGGTCGCGTGCGGCCTCCACGGCGTTGAAATCGAAGTCCTGGAGCCGCGCCTGCACCACCAGCGCCACGTAGCTCAGGCAAAAGGTCACGTGTGCCAGCGTGATGGTCAGCAGGCTGAGCTTCACCCCCATGGAGACGAAAAGCAGCAGCAGGCTCATGCCCATCAGGATGTCCGGCAGCACCAGCGGCACCGTTACCAGCAGGCGGTGCGCCTCCTGGAGGCGGGACTTGTAGCGGTGCAGGGCGAAGGCGGCGGCCGTGCCCAGGACCATGGAAAGCACGCTCGCCGCGGTGGCGATCTTCACGGAATTCCCCAGCGCGGCGAGGATATCGGTGCGCTCGAAGAGACGCTCGTACCAGCGCATGCTGAAGCCGCCCCAATTCGAGGAATAGCGGGCGGCATTGAAGGAATTCATCACCAGGAAGGCGATCGGCAGGTAGAAGAAAACCAGCACGAGGACCAGGGTGGCGATGGGGAGGCGGCTCGGGCGCATGGCTTCAGGCGGCGGAGGTTTTTTCCCTGCGGCGCAGGAACATGGGGGCGAGCACGAGCAGCACCAGCGCGCCGGAAAGGGCCGCGGCCTCGGGCAGGTTCCTGTCGGTGAAATTCCGCTGGGCGATCTTGTTCCCGATCATCTGCGTATCGGTACCGCCCACCATGTCCGGCACCACGTAGGAGCCGAGCATGGGGATGAAGACCACGAGGAAGGCGGTGTAAGCGCCCTGCCGGATGCCGGGGATGAAGACGGAGAAAAAGGCCCGCAGCGGCTTCGCCCCCAGGTCCCGCGCGGCATCCAGCAGCCCGAAGTCGAATTTCTCCGCCGCGGCGAAGAGCGGCAGGATGGCGAAGGGCAGGTAGGTATAGACGCTCACCAGCACGACCGCGCCGGCATTCCACAGCAGCAGCTCGTTTTCCCCGAGGAGATGGAGCGCGCGGAGGCTCTCCGCCAGATACCCCTGCGCGTGCAGGATCTGCTGCCAGGCGAAGACGCGGATCACGAAATTCGTCCAGAAGGGGACGATCACCAGCAGCAGCACGCGGGAGCGCCAGCGCGGGGAGAGCCGGGCCATCGCGTACGCCGCGGGCAGGCCGCAGGCCAGGCAGAACAAGGTGGTGAGCCCGCTGATGAGGAGCGTGCGGAAAAAGAGCAGCGGGTAGCTGGGATCCGCCAGTGCCCGCACCGCATCCAGACTCCAGCCCTCCCCGATGCCGCCGGCGGGCAGCGCCGGGCGGAAGGCGATGGCGAAGATGATCCCCACCGGGACGAGGACGAAAAACCCCAGCCAGAGGAGGCTGGGCAGGGTGGCGCTGAGTTCCGGTCGGGAAGGGCGTGGCATGGCGTGCGCGCGGAAGGCGACGGATGCGCATTCCTTAGCCTCCCGCTGCTCCGCGGAAAAGAAGGGAGTGAAGGGGGAGCGTGCTAACCGTCCGCCAGGAGCAGCGCGCCCATGATGCCCGCCTGCTGTCCGAGCAGCGGCGGCACGATGTAGGGGGCCGCCTCCAGAGGCGGATAATAACCCGCCGCCAGGCTTTCCAGCAGCGCGCCGGTGCGGGCGTGGAAGCCCTCCGCCTGGGACACCCCGCCGCCGATGATGATGCGGGCGGGGGATACGATCGCCAGCAGGGCCAGCGCGCCGTGGGCCAGGTACCAGGCCTCGGTATCCCACGCGGGGTGGTCTCCCGGAAGCTCCGCTGCGGGCTTTCCCCAGCGCGCGGCCATCGCGGGGCCGCTCGCCATGCCCTCCAGGCAATCGGAATGAAAGGGGCAGATGCCCTTGAAATCGTCGCCGGGCTGCCGCGGCACCCGCAGGTGGCCGAATTCCGGGTGAAGCGCGCCATGCACCAGGTGCCCGCCGGAAAGGATGCCCGCGCCGATCCCGCCGCCGATGGTGATGTAGGCGGCGTCCTCGAGCCCTGCGGCGGCTCCCAGGCGCGCCTCCGCCAGCACCGCCGCGTTCACATCCGTTTCCACCGTCACCGCCGCCCCGGGGAATGCCTCCGCCAGTCGCTTCGTGATGGAAAAGCCCGCCCAGCGGGGTTTCGGAGTGGCCAGGAGTTGTCCGTATTCCGCCCGCCCGGGCACGATCCCCACCGGTCCGAAGGCCGCCACGCCGATGGCCTGCGGTTGTCCGCGCTCCGCCAGCCAGTCGCAGGCCTGGCGGAAGGTTTCTTCCGGCGCGCCGGTGGGAAAGCGCCATTCCTCATGCACCGTCCCATCCGCCGTGCCCCTTGCCACCACCGTCTTCGTGCCGCCGAGTTCGATTCCCGCGATCATGGTGACCCTTTAGCGGACCTCGGCCGCCGCGGCCAGCGCTTCCCGGGTGAGACGGGAAATCTCCGCCCAATTTCCTTCGTTCACGAGCTGCTTGTCCACCATCCAGGATCCGCCCGCGGCGGCCACCACCGGGAGCCTCAGGTAATCCGCCAGATTCCCCGCCGTGATGCCGCCGGTGGGGATGAATTTGACCCCGGTGTGGGCATACGGGCCTGCCAGGGCCTTCAGCATCGCGGTGCCGCCGGCGGTTTCCGCGGGGAAGAATTTCAACAGCTTGCAACCCAGGGCCAGCGCCTGCTCCACCTCTCCGGGCGTCATCACCCCCGGCGAAAATTCCAGCCCCAGCTCTTGCGCCTTCGCCACCGTGGCGGGATTCAGCCCCGGTGCCAGGCCGAAGACGGCACCCGCTGCCTTCGCCCGCTCCACCTGGCTGCTCTCCAGCAGCGTACCCGCGCCCAGCAGGATCTCCGGGAAACGGGCCGCGATCCGGCGGATGGATTCCTCCGCCGCCGCCGTGCGGAAAGTGATTTCCATGATATCCAGCCCGCCTTCCAGCAGCGCTTCGGCCAGGGGTTCGGCCGATTCGGCGCGATCGAGGACGACGACGGGAACGATGCGTTTCGAGAGGATGCGGTCGATCATGGCTCGGGCGAGCATGCCACCCGCCGGGGAGAAGCCAAGGCGCGCCGCTGGGACGGGCGGCTACCTTGTTAAGCAGCATGCGGGCGGAAAAGCAGGGCCGCGGTAACGCGGAGCCATGGTCCAACCCTCGATCCTGCCGATTCTCTCGCCAATCCGAGACAAAAGAGTACCGTGGCGACGCTACCCTGATGGATCCCGACAACGACGAAGTGAGCAGCCTGCCCGCAACAAGCCTCTCGCCCTCCACGCAGGCGTGGCGGGATTGGCTGGCCGAAAACGGCCCCCGCCTCATTCTCTTCGCCCGGCAGCAGACCCGCTCCGCCGAGGATGCCGAGGACATCGTCCAGGATGCCCTCGTCAAACTCGTCGAGAAACTGGAAGCCGGGGAATTCGTCGGGGGCCAGGAAGCCTGGATTCCCTACCTTTTCACCGCCATCCGCCGCCTGGCGATCGACCTGGGCCGCCGGGACGACCGCCGCAAGCGCCGGGAAGACGTGGTCGGCGGGGAGGTGGAATCCGATCAGAAAGAAGCCTTTCACCCCTGGTTCGAGAGCGAATCGTCCGACGACGAGACGCGGCAGCTCCTCGAAGCGGGACTGAAGGAACTGCCGCCGAAATTCGCCGAGGTGGTGGTCATGAAAGTGTGGGGCGAACGGACCTTCGCGGAAATCGGCGAAGCGCTGGAAATTTCCCCAAACACGGCGGCCTCCCGGTATCGCTACGGACTTGAAGCCCTGAAAAAGAAACTCTCCTCCGCCCGCAGGAAGGGCGATCTCTCGATCTAATCCGTTTGTTTTCAGACTCGCATGGACTCCGAATTCCAGGAACTCGAAGGAACCCTGAAGGGGATGCGCCCGGCAGCGCCGGATGCGGCCTGCCTGGACCGCCTTCTCGCCGCGGTGGAAGGTCGCCTGCAGGTGCAGGATCTCTCCGCCGCCGGGATCGAGGGCAAGCTTTCCGGCCTGCGGCCGGCCGCGCTCGCTCCGGACCTCTCCGCCCGGATGCTGGCGGCCGTGGAGCGCGTGCCTTTTCCCGCGGGCGGCAAGGTGGTGCTTTTTCCCGGTGCCCGGAAAGCCCCGGCGAAGTCCTCCGCCCGCCGCCGCCCCTGGTATGCCGCCGCCGCCGCGGTGGCCGTCGCCGGGGCTTTCAGCGCCCTGATGGTGGGCGGGCCGGGGAATGTGGAACCGGCGGGCAAGCTGGCGGGCGGACAAGCTCCCGCGCCCCGGCAGTTGCCCCGGTCCGCGGGCAATGCCGCCAATTTCGTGCCCGCCGCCATGGGCAGCGGCTTGCAGGATGTCACGGACCTGGGCGTGCGCTGGACCCGCGAGGGCAAGCCCGTGCGGGTGTACCGCGTGATCTACCGGGACAAGGTGGAACTCAAGAACGAGCACGGCGAGATCATCCAGGTCGAGCAGCCGCGGGAGGAGATTTTCGTAATGCCGGAGAAGATCGACTGAAAAACGTCAAGACAAAAATGCTGGGCTACTACGCTCCTAGTATGTAAAACGGCAATGAACAAGAACCGACATTTCAAGACAGGGATCGCGGGCCTGCTGGGCCTGGCCTCGGGGGCATTCGCCATCGAGCCCCCGGGAGCCGCCGCTCCCATCCCGCCGCAGCCCGCCCCGGAAGAAGCCGCCGCCCCGCCGGTGGAGATGCCGCAGGCAGGGGCCGTGGAAGTGCCCGCACCCGCGGTGCACGGGTACATGGGGGTGGGCGCCTCCCGCCTCCCGGAACTGCTGGGCGAACACCTGAAACTCCCGGAAGGAGAGGGGGTGGTGGTCCGCAGCCTGGATCCCGATGGCCCGGCCGCCAAGGCGGGACTTGCCCAGAACGACATCATCACCCGCGTGTCCGGCAAGGCCGTGGGCTCGCACGACGAGCTGCGCGAGGCCGTGGCCGGAATGAAGCCGGGGGATGAAGTGAGTCTCGATTACCTTCACCGCGGCGATGCGAAGACCGCCACTTTCGCGCTCGGCGCGATGCCGCCGCGCCCCGCCGCCATCGCGGGCATGGAGCCCAAACCGCTCGAGAACCTCATGATGAACGGCGTGCCGCCGGATCAGATGCAGCGCATCCGCGAGGCCATCGAACAGAATATGAAAGCCTTCGAGGACCTGGATGCCGGCAGGGCGGGCATGCCGGAGGAAGGCCTGCTGATGGGCGAAGGCGTGCACAAGCGCATGCAGCAGATGCTCCAGGGGCTGGAACTCCGGAACCTGCCGGGCGCGGATCTGCCCGGGATCGGCGGTTTCGAGATGAAAGGCACCAGCAGCAGTTCCATCCGCATGATGGACGAGAACGGCAGCGTGGAGCTCAAGTCCCGGGACGGGAACAAGGAAGTCCGCGTCTTCGGCAAGGACGGCAAACTCCAGTGGGAAGGCCCCTACGACACCCCGCAGGACAAGGAAGCCGTGCCGGAGGACATCCGCGCACGCATCGACCGCCTGAATATCGATACGGATTTCAAGGGTAACGGCCTCCGCCTGCGCATGGCGCCCCGCGCCGTGCGCTGAGCAAGGAGCGCCGTTTTTTCAGGGAGGCAAGAGCACCCGTCCCGGTTTCCAGCCGGGGCGGGTGTTGCCGTTTCCGGGCAGCGGCCGCGGCATGCGGTCTCCCGGACGGACGGGGGAGGTGTCCGGGGCCGCGGTGGAGCTTCCCCTGCTGGCCTGCCCGCATTCGCCGGGGAAAGGCCGGGCAGGTTCCCGGCCGTTCCGGCGCAGACGCTATCAGCGCACCGCCTGGATGTCGGACTCCGCCAGGGTCGTTTGCAGCACTTCCTTGCGCAGGCTGCCGCCCTTGCGCTGGCTCCACCAGAGCACCACCGGGGAGGCGATGAATACCGAGGAATACGTGCCGATCACCAGGCCGATCAGGATCATCACCGAGAAATCCTTCAGCGCGGAACCGCCGAAAATCGCGATGATCGATACCGTCACGATGGTTGTCAGCGAGGTCAGGACCGTGCGGGAGAGCGTGGCGTTGATTGCCTCGTTCATCAGCGCCTTCACGTCGCCCTCGCCGGATTTCAGCGATTCGCGGATGCGGTCGAAAATAACGATCGTGTCGTTGATGGAATAGCCCGCGATGGTCAGCAAGGCACCCACGTGGATCAGGGAAAGTTCCCCGCCGATGAGGATCACGATGCCCGCGGAGAGCACCACGTCGTGCAACAGCGCCACGAAGCCGCCGAGCGCGAAAGAGAACTCGAAACGGATGGTGATGTAGATCAGGATGCCGAGCAGGCCCATCGCGAGGGCGATGCCGGAGTCGATCAGGAAATCCTTGCCCAGCGTGGCGGAGACGCCCTGCGTGCTCTGTTCGATCACGTAGCGCTCCTTGCCATCCACGGTTTCCTTGGCCCTCAGGATGTCGAAGGACTCGCGCAGGTGCGCGGCGATCTTGTCCGCATCCTCTTTGGCGCAGCGCACCGTCAGCATTTCCACGCCCAGGGATTTCTCCTCCTGCACGATCGGCCGCTTGGAAACCTGGATGCCTTGCAGCGCCTGCTCCACTTCCGGTTGGCCGAGCTGCTGGCCCTCCGCGAGGGTGAATTCCACGATCGAGCCGCCGGTGAAATCGATTCCCAGGCTGTTCTTCCCGCGCATCGCCACGGAGACGAGGGCCGCCGCCACCAGCACGCCGGAAACGATGTAGGAGAGCTTGCCCTTGGAAAGGAAGTCGAACTTCGTCTCCTTGATGAGGTCCAGGAAGCTGAGCTTCTTGAGGATATTCAGGTCGTTGCACCAGCGGAAGAGCACCCGCGTCACCAGGATCGCGGAGAACATGGAGGCCAGGATACCGATGGTCAGGGTGATGGCGAAGCCCTTGATCGAGGCGCTGCCCATCCAGTAGAGGACCACCGCCGTGATCAGGGAGGTCAGGTTCGAGTCGAAAATCGCCGTGAAGGCCTTTTCGTAGGCGGCGTTGATCGCATACTTGAGCGACTTCCCGGCGGCCATTTCCTCGCGCAGGCGCTCGTAGATCAGCACGTTCGCATCCACCGCCATGCCGATGGAAAGGATCATCCCCGCGATGCCCGCGAGGGTGAAGGTGAAGTTGAACATCGCCATCCCGCCGAAGATCAGCAGGCCGTTCACCAGCAGGCCGACCAGCGCGACGATCCCGGCCGTGCGGTAGTAAAGCAGCACGAAGACGGCGGTGATGCACAGGCCCGCGATGCCGGACCACATGCCCTGGTTCACCACGGCCGCGCCCAAGGTCGGGGAGATTGTTCGTTCCTCGATGATTTCCAGCGGGTTTTCCAGCGGGTTCATCATCGCGTTCGCCAGCGAGCGGGCCTCTTCCTGGCTATCCTGGCCCTCGATCTGGAAATTTTTCCCCAACGGCACGGAATTCACCACCGGCGCGGTGATGACTTCCCCGTCCAGCACCACGGCGATGCGGTCCTGCCTCGGGGTCATGTCCTTCGTCAGCGCGATCATCTTGTCCGCGCCGGAGCCGGTGAGGGTGATGGATACGCTGTGGCTGCCTGCCATGGAGTCAGGCCAGGCCTGCTGCACGTCCTTGCCGGTCAGCGCGGCGCGGTTGTTCAGCAGCAGGTGGGCGGTCCGTTCGGTGCCGTCCTCCATCTTGTATTTCTGCTCGTACACCTTGTAGCCCGGCATCCGCGGCTCGTCTCCGGTGTGGATGCGCTCGGCCAGGGTGCGGCCGTCCGGGCCGGGCACCTCGCCTTCCAGATTCACTTTCTTAAGTTCCAGGCGGGCGACCTTCTGGAGCAGTTCCTTGATCACCGCGGATTCTTCCGGGTTCATCCCGGGCATCTGGATCAGGATCTGGTCCGTGCCCTGCTCGACCGCCAGCATGTCGATATTGCCGTAGGCGTTCACCCGCTTCTCGATCGTCGTGCGCGCCTGCTTGAGGTCCTCCTTTGTCAGGGGGATCGGCTGCATCGTGTTTTCGTCGATCTTCGGCTTCACCAGCAGGGTGAAGGAAGAGCCGCCCACCAGATCGATGCCGCCTTTCAGATTTTCCTTCGGCGGATAGATCGCCAGGGCGCAGAGGGTGCAGATGCCGATCAGCAGGATGGTGCCGATGTTCCGCTTGCGGGCCTCGTAATCGGTCGCGAAGTACCACAGGAAAAGCACCAGGAGCGAAAGACCGGCGAGAAAGAGGGTCAGCGGGTCTTTCAGGATCGATGCCGCGAGGACGGTGGGCTGGAACATGGCGGGAAAAGGGAGAAATGTGACGCGCGCGGGTGCGGCGCGGATGACTGGGACTAGGCGGCGGGGCCGTCCTTTTTCAATACCGTGGCCACGGCGGGCTTGTCGAATTCCACCATCACCCCTTCCGCCAGCTTCAGCACCACGGTTTTCTCCTTCACGTTGTGCACGATGGCGTGGATGCCGGCGGTGGTGACGACTTCATCCCCCTTCTGGAGGGAGGCGATGCGCTTTTCCAACTCCTTGCGCTGGCGCTGCTGCGGCCGGATCAGGAGGAAATAGAACATCACCACCATGATGACCATCATTGGCAGGGTTCCTCCCAGCGGGTTCTGGGAAGTTTCTCCGCCCGCACCTTGGGCGAGCAACATGGGGAAAGACGGCATCATTCGGATTTCGATTGGGTATATCTTCTGGTGAAGGACTCCTTGAATTCGAGGAACTTGCCTTCGCTGATCGCTTGCCGCGCGTTGGCGGTCAGGCGGAGGAAGAAATGCAGATTGTGAAAGGAAAGCAACCGCAAAGCGAGGATTTCCCCGGCGCGGAAAAGGTG